>NZ_JJOV01000053.1:0-66144 GCF_000979385.1 Methanosarcina sp. 2.H.A.1B.4 | reverse complement strand
CACCTGCGGGACGCAGGGTTGAGCTCGCGTGACTTGTCCTCAATAGAGGAAGGGATGACCCGAGAAGCCAGTCAGTCTTTAGCTGAGTGGTAGTTCACTATACCTTATACTCTGTTAATCCACTACGGAGGGTTGATATTTTGAGATCTAATTTTCCCAGTGCGGATGAAGATTACGCTTTAATTTGATCGAAGCCCAACGGCCCAGGCGGGGGAGCGGCGCGGGACAAAAGATATGAAAGATGCCGTTCCAGCTTGCCCTTGGATAATATTAACCTATTGACTGCGTACCACCTGCACTTTTAAGATTCTTCGTTTTTCTTCTTAATTCAAATTTTTGAATCCAGAACTCTGCCCCGTATAACAATATTAGCTATATCAGGTTGTTTCTAAAAGCCGGAAAATGAAAAGACCGGGATACGTGTAAGAACCTAACAGATAAAAATGCCGGTGAAGCTGATAACAAACACACAAAAAACAGCAAGTAAAAGTATCGAAAATTAGTAAATTGGTTCAGTAACCTGAACCAGTGTACATTATTAGAACTCGACCTTAGGAACTTCCCTTTCGGCTTGCAGGGTTTCAAATAGATCTTTTTTCTTGAATCCCATCAAAGATGCAACAATATTTCTAGGGATTGTCTGAATACTGATATTATATTTCATAACGGTATCATTATAAAATTGTCTTGCATAGGCAATTTTGTTTTCGGTCTCCATGAGGTCTTTCTGGAGCTGCATGAAGTTCTGGTTGGCTTTCAGGTCCGGATAGTTTTCTGCAACTGCAAAAAGGGATTTCAGGGTAGATGAGAGGTAATTGGATGCTTCTGCAGTTTCATTTACATTATTTGCAGACATTACTGCAGCCCTTGCTTTTGTAATGTTTTCCAAAAGGGTTTTTTCGTGTTTAGCATACCCTTTCACCGTTTCTATCAGGTTGGGGATGAGGTCATAACGCCTTTTCAGCTGGACTTCTATCTGAGCCCAGGAATTTTCTACCCTGTTTCTTTGCTTTATAAGGTCATTGTAAATTATAACGAAGAGCAAACCCAGAATTATTACTACTATTACCATAATTTCTACTATCATATAGATCACCATCTCCTAATCAAAAGTACTTAACCTGACATTTACACGGCATCATCTTGCACCACCGCCGCCGCCACCCGAGCCGCCGCCCACGCCGCCGACCCCGCCTCCACTTCCGCTTGAAGATGGAGCTGATGCCGAATAGGCACTCCCAAAACCGGACCCGAACTGGCTGTAACTGTGTTGTACATAGTAGAAGTGACTGTATTTCAGCTGTTCATCAGGAACAACTAAAGACATGTTTTTAAGGACTTCTTCTGCGACTCCCAGAGCAGTTGCATACACCAGGTAAGAGTCCCAGATCTTTATTGATTCCGGCGGATGCTCTTTGAGAGCAGAAAAATCGGTGAGATATTTTCTAAAGTTATCCCAGCGTTCATAATAGAGCCTTCCTTCAGGGGTCCAGCATCCCAGTACCTTTTCGAACATTCCGGAGAAAATTATCATAATTATCCCGAAGACTACAACTAAAGCCACCAGTATATTCACATTTGATGCAAGGGGAAATGATTCTGAAGGGAAATATTTAGAAATTACAACAAAATAAACAACTGCTGCTATTATAGTTGCCACACCGAAAATACCCATATATGTGTTCCCTGTGGACCGGAAGAGTTTCTCAACTACAATATGCCTTTCAACTTTTTTATTCCAGGCCAGCACAAACTGATAGAAATCGGTTCCCTTTCCAAGTTCTTTTTTCAGTTTATCCCAGGAGACCTTATTTTCAGAAGCATGTTTTTTCAATAAATTGAACACATCTTTTTCGAAATCTGCAAGTTTGGGGAGTTTTCCGTTAGTGATCTCAGGGGAGTCCGGACTGACAAGTTCAATTAAAATGTTTTCAGATTCGGATTTGAACAGGCCCAATGCCCTGCTTTCTTCTGATTTTACAGTGTGGAGAGTAATATAACCAAGGTTAGCAAGGTTCATGACCGTGGCTGTAAACCCGTCCATTGTAGGAGTACCTATATTCCCCTGCATTATGGCATTAACTACGGCAGGGCTGGAATCAGTAGGAGGCTCTCTCTCATATATTGCCTCATAATCTATTTTTGGCTCTCTCCCATACCTGAAATAAATGATGAAGGGAAATGCCAGGGCAAAGACTGCAAATACAATTGCCAGGTTATAAAGGCCCTTTAAGATCCAGCCTTTCATTTCATATTCATTCTCAATGGATTTTATTTTTTCAAGGCCCGCTTCATTGTCTATCTGGACCAGGCTGGAATTGGGAGATTCGATTTTCGGGAAAACAACTCTTATCTCATACCATTTATTTGAGGGAATTTCGGATGTCTTTAAATTGAGCACATTCTGTTCCACATCCGCAGCCTGTGTATAGCCTGCAGGATGAATCCAGTACTGGACATCACTTTCGTTTTCCACAGGGAGCGTAATGCTTCCCTTCAAGCTTCCCAGAGGTTTCTCCCATTCTTCACCCCACAGCTTATAATGAAATTCGGAAACATCGCTGTGGACCTTGACTGCGCCATAATGGTCGTAGGAAATAAAAAAGGTCACTTTTTCCGGAGTGGGGGTCGGAAGCTCACCTATCAACTCGTAGCCTTCGGAAGTCTGTTCAACTCTGAAGTTACATGCTTCTTCTGAACAATATCCCTGGATATTCCGGATGGATTCTCCGGGGGACACATCGAGTATTCTAAAAACTTCTTGATAATTTCCTTCAAATGTGTAGGAAATCGATTCTTCAACATGGACTAAGCCGCTTGGATCAATAGTTATATTCGTTGCTGCTTCTTCCAGCGCGTAGTCTCTTGCACTGGCTGAGGGTACCAGACTGAGAAGAACCAGCAAAAGAATAATTATTTTCAATGCCGCAGGATTAAACGCAGACCTAATACTTGCTTTTCTAACAGGTCCAACAGAACCATGTTCAATAGAACCTTTTGAAAGCCGCAACCATATTCCTCCAACTCTGTATTAATTTTAAAATATTAATCTTCTCCGAAGGTCATTAAGATCTTAAAGTCTTCGGCTGAAGATATTTACTATTTTTCAGAATAGATAGATCAGTTCCATTAATTTACAGGCTTCCTGAACCAGGTCAGGAAGCTTTCAAAGCCTTCGAAGATCTCTTCTTTCCTATCAGGAAGGGGAAATAGTTGTTAATGATAAAAATTACAGGTACCAGGCAAATAAGATTCAGTACGGTTAAGCTCAGAGCAAAAGCCACATTGTAATAGAAATACTCAAGCTCGACCCCGAAACTCAGAAGTGCCAGTTTTGTCAGGATATCCTTTAGAGGGAAATGGAGCGCAAGCACAATCAGGCTATTTCTTCCGTAATATTCCAGGATTCTTGAACTTCCGACTTTTTTGAATAGATAAACAAAGGCAAAGATCCCTGAGAAAGCAAGAAGATAATACGAGAAGAAGCCTCCGTATTTCAGCACGTTCATGTTGACCTTATCGGTTGTAGGGAACTCCAGAAGGTATCCAAGATACAGTAGGTTCAGAAGGATAAAAACCACAGGGAAAAACTTCTCCGCCCGGACGAACTTTTCTCTGAACCCCGAACCCGAATTAAGGCTTGAACTTGAGTTCAGACTCGAATCTGCATTCTGACTCAAACCTGCACTCAGCCCCGAGCCTGAATTAAGGCTTGAGCCAGATCCAGACTCTTTTTCCGGCTCTGTTATTTTTTTAAATAAATTTCCGGCTCCGTAAAAGACCACGGCAGAGAGAGCTACATCAGCGTTCCAGAATAGCCTGGAAGGTGCATAAACCGCATAAAGATACCCGACGATACCGGCTGCAATAAGCCAGAGTACAAGTTTTCGCGGTTTCCCGTAATACTTCTTTGCAAACCCGTAAAAGAGAATCTCGGTTACGAATAGGCAGCTCAGGAACCAGAGAGGCGGATTATAAGAGACGAGGGGGCCAAGTGCGTACAGAATGGAATAGATGCCGTAAAGAGTACTGTTTTCAAAAAACTCAATATTCGTGACTCCGGGCTGAAATCCTGTATCCAGCAAAAAGTAAAACAGGCCGGTGAGTAGTGCAAAAGAAAAGTAAGGCACAATAAGAGACCTGAATCTCCCCTTTACAAAATTTGCAGCTGATCCTGCATATTTCTCAAAGTCAAACAGAAGGCCGGAAATAAAAAAGAAGAGCGGCATGTGAAAAGAAAATATGTATGTATCAAGCGCTACAGGTAAGCTGTGGTGCGCAAACACTACAAGCATAATCCCAATTCCTTTTAAAGCGTCAATCCAGTGAAGCCTCATATTAACCCGGACTGTAAACAGTGTTTACAATATAATAATATTTTGTTAATTCTCATTGGGTGTACGTTGTTTCCGGACATTACAAGAACTTTTCCCACGGTTTATTAGTTCCCATGTTTTTTGACAGTTTCCTGGTATTTAATTCCCTCTTTTTCCAGGTTTCCCCTGAGCTTTACCCGCACCTCTGTATCTCTTTTTTGCGGATTCTTTGCTTTTAAAGGGCTTTTGAAGGGGCAAAGCTTTAAATCAGATGATTCAGTTGTATCGCATGTTTCATTTTCGGGATTAGATCCCGTTGGAATGTGGTCCTGCAGGCAGGGCTGAACCATGAAACATAAGTGAAACTTGGTGTTTAAATTGTCAAAATCTTTTTACGGATATATACGTGATGCATGGAAAAACCCTGATGAGACATACGTGAACGAGCTCCGCTGGGAGCGCCTCCAGGTCTGGAGGAAGCAGGGTTCCGTGACCAGAATCGAAAGACCAACCAGGATTGACAGGGCACGCTCCCTTGGATACAAAGCCAAGCAGGGAATTGTCGTTGTCAGAGTGAATGTACGCCGTGGAGGGCTTGGTAAATCAAGACCAAAGCGTGGAAGAAGAACCCAGAGGATGGGAACGAATAAGATCTCAGGCGGAATGAGCATCCAGAGGATCGCTGAAGCCCGTGCAGATCGCAAATACCCGAACCTTGAAGTCCTGAACTCCTACTGGGTAGGGGAAGATGGAAAGCACAAGTGGTTTGAAGTCATCCTTGTAGACCCTCACCACCCTGTAATTAAGAGCGACAAGAACCTGAACTGGGTCTGTGACTCATCCATCAGGGGCAGAGCTACCAGAGGCAAAACCAGTGCCGGCAGGAAGGGCAGAGGCATGACTACACGCGGAAAGGGGACTGAAAAGACCAGGCCGAGCATCCGTTCAAATCAGAGTCGAGGCAAGTGATTCATCACATAACAATGCGTGTGATCGCCCACGCAACCGAAGACGTATCCAGAGTCCGCGAGACTCTGGACTTTTTTTTATTAGGTGCCGGCGTAAAGGATGGAAATAAGCTCATAGAAGAGCTTGAGGCTGAAGGGCACCATGGAAATCCAATTACTATCCTTAGCTTACAGCTTAAAAAGAAGGCCGAATGCCTGAAATTTGCCCATTTTGTCCGGGAAAACTTTTCGGAAGAAGATGTGGGAATGCTCAGGAAAGAAATGCCTGAGAGGCTGGACGATGATACGGTTTTTCACCTCCGCTTTGACAAGCAGGCTGCATACCTGCAGCAGGTAAAACTGACTAACTCTTCTGACGCTATTATTGCAAAGGTCAAGATCGAGACCTATCCGAGGAACTGGGAGAAAGCCGGAGCCATAGTGGAGGAGTTATTTGGGTAAACCGAAGTTTTATGATTTTTGCGTTCATGCAGCTCCGGATGGGGACCATACTGCTCCGGAACTGGTTTCCCTTGCCCGGCATTTCGGATACGACGGGATTGCCCTTGCTAACCATTCCGATAAACTCCCTGATAAAAAGCCAGTACTGCCTTCAATAGAGGGTTTTGAGGTCTTCAGGGGAATTGAACTTGTGGAAGAAAACCCTTCTAAATTACACAGTTTGATCGGAAAATTCAGGAATTCAATGGATGTCCTGATTGTGCACGGAGGGTCCGAAGCAGTCAACAGGGCTGCGCTCGAAAACCCCAGGGTAGACATTCTGAACCACCCGGCTTTTGACAGGAGCAGCGGGTTAAACCAGGTGCTGGCAAAAGCAGCTGCAGAAAATGGAGTTGCAATAGGTATCACCCTTAGACCTATTCTTCATTCCCGGGGTTCAAGGCGTGTCCGTTTGTTGTCCGACCTTAAGGCAAACCTTGAGCTTACCAGAAAATACGAGGTATCCCTTGTCCTTTGCAGTGATGCTATGTCCTGCTTTGACCTGCGCTCCCCAATGGAAACTCTTGCCCTTGCTGAGGTCTGCGGGCTTGAAGAAGATGAGGCTCTTGATGCCATAAGCATTGTTCCGGAAAGAATTATCACAAAGAACCGCCCCGGTCCTGGATATGTAAGGGAAGGTATTGAAGTTCTTGAAGGAGAGGATCTCTTTTGAAACGCCTGCTTCCTTCGCTCCGCGCTAGAAAGCGCTATCTTGCTTTTGAACTGATCTCAGAAGAGCCTGCAAGCAGAAACGATATCGTAAGGGAAGTTATTTCCTCTGCTTCATCGCTGCTCGGAGATGTTACAACCAGCGACTGTGATATTAAGGTACTGGGATTTGAAGGCGGAATAGGAATTCTCCAGTGCTCCCATACCAGAGTAAAAGAAACGAGAGCCTCTCTGGCTGCTCTGACCCGGATTAACGGGAAAAGGGCAACTCTTCATGTGCTGGGAGCTTCAGGCACTGTTAAAAGAGCTACGGAAAAGTTTCTACAGGATTACAGGCTTTTTGAGCCTGAAATACAGGAATGAAAGGATTCGGGACAGGCTTCCGGAAAGGTACATTAAAATCCTGAAGCTGTATTAAAATCTCGAATCTATAATTAAAATCCTGAAGCTGTAATTAAGCTTCTGAAAAGCTGTAATTAAGCTTCTGAAAAGCTGTAATTAAGCTTCTGAAAAGCTGTAATTAAGCTTCTGTTAAACTGGAATCGGGATCCTAAAGAGCCTAAAGTTAAGGTTCTGGAAAGCTTGACCTGAGACTCAGGAATGTTAGAGCTGAGATCCGGGTTTTCAGAGGGTTTATATGTGGTCTCGTTTATATCCGGTCTTATTTATATGAAGTAAGAACTGGATATCTGCCTTACAGCAGTGACAGAAGTCTGCAGGTATCAGCCAATCTTAAGGATGTCTGCTGAATACATCAGGCTGAAAATTTCCGTTGTGAACTTCAGTAACGGCCGAATAAGCTGTCTAATATATGCTATAATGAATGAGTATTAGTGTAACAAAGTATAATATTGATTGGCAGAACTGATTGACAGAAGGGCAGCTTTGCCGGGACTCCTGGTAGTTTACTCATGAGTTGTCTGAGAGGGCTTGGAGGTATCCCTGCGTTTTGGAGTGGAATCCTGCAGGAGGTAAATTCTTCCTTACAGGTTCTAAATCTGAATTTAAGCGCCGGAAAAGCCCCGGGCTCTCACAAACATTATAACTGAGTAAATACACTTTATTAACGGACATAGTTAACATTGGAATGGACCTTCATACTCTGTTAAAAAGTTTACTAAAGTGCGTGAATCCGGGTTATGTCTGGAAAACGTACTTTGCAGGGTAAAAGTGCCTTTAAACTCCCTGTAACCGGGATATTTTCCGCTGGTTTCATCAGGAAAAAACTCTGTCAGGATTGAAAGTCCCGTGTAAAAGGCTAAAAACTCTAATAAGGAAGAAATACGTTATAGGGAATCAATAATCGGTTTCCTTACCTGAACACTGGGTCGGGGACTTTAAGCTCCTGAGCTTTCGGGATATCCGCACAGGTTAAATAACGTTTACTGACCAAAGCCTTTTTTGGGCATGCGGTGGTTTAGTTGACGATTCTGCGGATTTGAAATCCCTAAGGAAAAATGACCGGTTTCTGGCCGGGAAAATTGAAACAATATGGAACATATATTAAGGCAAGGAGATACGGAATATGCAGATGGCACCACAGATGGGTTATGACAGGGCAATTACGGTTTTCAGCCCTGACGGAAGACTTTTCCAGGTAGAGTATGCCCGCGAAGCGGTCAAAAGGGGAACAACAGCCGTAGGAATCAAGGCAGCTGATGGGGTAGTGCTGCTTGTTGACAAGCGAATAACAAGCAGGCTTGTGGAAGCCGCATCAATCGAAAAAATATTCCAGATTGACGACCACATAGGAGCCGCAACCTCAGGGCTCGTGGCAGACGCCCGCTCCCTTGTTGACAGGGCTCGTGTAGAAGCCCAGGTAAACAGGGTTTCTTATGATGAACTCATAGGTGTGGAGGTTATCTCCAAGAAAATCTGTGATCACAAGCAGACCTACACCCAGTATGGCGGAGTTCGCCCCTACGGAACTGCACTCCTGATTGCCGGCGTGGATGACCAAAAGCCAAGACTCTTTGAGACCGACCCCAGCGGTGCTCTCCTCGAGTACAAGGCAACAGCCATAGGTGCAGGCAGAAATGCAGTTGTTGAGGTTTTTGAGGCAGACTACAGGGAAGATATGAATATTGATGCTGCTATCCTCCTTGGTATGGACGCGCTCTATAAAGCAGCTGAAGGCAAGTTCGATGCCGGAACCCTTGAAGTGGGTGTTGTATCCCTTCAGGACCAGAAATTCCGAAAACTGAGTCCTGAGGAAGTTGAGAACTACGTTCAGCAGATCCTTGAGAAACACAAGGGAACTGAAAGCAAAGAATAAAACCTATAAATATTTTAAGAACGAGTTATCAGAGAATTTCTGAATCTCAAACTTACGTTATAGAGAAGGTATTCGAAAATGGTGTCCCTGGACGAGGCAGTGACTGCTCGGCTCAAAAGAGGCAGTAAACATTTCGAAGTCCTGGTCGAGCCCGAAGGGGCTCTGGCCTATAAGCGAGGAGAGGAAGTAAACCTCGAAAACATTCTGGCAGTTGAAACTATCTTCGAAGATGCAAACAGAGGGGATCGGGCAGCAGAGTCTGATATAATCAACTCTTTTGAGACAACCGACCCCTTTGAGATTGCTGCCGTGATCCTGAAGAGCGGAGAGCTTCAACTTACCGCTGAGCAGAGAAAACGAATTCTTGAAGAGAAAAAGAAAAAGGTTATCTATACCATTTCCAGAAATGCTATAAACCCTCAGACTAGAGCACCGCATCCTCCCGCACGAATAGAAAGAGCGATGGAAGAGGCAAAGGTGCACATAGACCCTTTAAAAAGCGTAGATCAGCTGGTAGCTATTACAATGAAAGCCATTCGCCCGCTTATCCCGATACGCTTTGAAGAAATTAATATTGCTGTGAAAATCCCTCCCGAATATGCTCCCAAAGCATACGGAGATATTTCCAAAGCCGGAAGCATTACGAAGGAAGAATGGCAACGTGACGGCTCATGGGTTGCAGTAGTGCGGATTCCTGCGGGAGTCCAGACTGATTTTTACGCTCTTATAAATCATCTCACGAAGGGAGAGGCTCAGACTAAACTTTTATAAGAGGATGTTGGATGGATAAAAAAATAGTGATCCCTGGTGACCTGTTATCCGAGGAAATGAAAAAAGCCGGATACGGGACGTATATCAAGAACAACAAGATCTATTCTTCGTTTTGCGGTATTGAAAACCTCAAAGAGGATAAAGTTGGAGTGATCCCACTTGCGGGAGCTTACATCCCCTCAGTGAATGATGTGGTGATAGGGATCGTTATTGTGGTTACTCCATCCAACTGGATACTGAATATTGGAGCTCCTTATGACGGTCTGCTCCATGTATCCGAATATCCGAGAAGAGTCGAATCCCGGGAAATGCCTGAAATTATGAACGTAGGCGACTCTGCAATTCTCAGGGTAAAAGATGTAGACAGCTCCATGAAAATCGAGCTTGCCCTGAGGGACCCGAGCCTTCATAAACTCAAAACAGGCCAGATTGTCGAAGTTGAGCCTGTAAAAGTCCCCCGTGTAATAGGACACGGCGGTTCCATGATCTCCATGCTGAAGAAAGAAACAAACTGCAGCATTTTCGTAGGCCAGAACGGCAGAATATGGATCGATGGAAAGGACGAGGATGTAGAGCTTTTGAGTAAGGCTCTCCGGAAAATCGAAGTTGAAGCCCAGCGTTCCGGATTAACAGACCGGATCTACAATTTTTTGAAAAATGAACGGATTAGACAGAAAGAGTCCAAGCCTGTTACGTTTTTTCAAAATGAGACGAAAGATGCGACTGCAGGACAGGACGATCATTCCGAAGATATATACAGGAAGATCGATGTACTGCTGGACCCGACGAATTAAATTCCGGATGTAGTCAAGAGGATTTTAGGTAAGCTTCTCTAGAGTATTTTGGTTTAGGAGTTGTTTGGAGATTAAAGTATGAGTGATAAACCTGATAAATTAATCACTGACGATGGGCTGCGCCTTGACGGGAGACGTGCGGATGAGATAAGGCCCATGAAAATTGAGATCGGCGTACTTTCACGAGCCGACGGTTCATGTTATCTTGAATGGGGCAGGAATAAGATCCTGGTAGGCGTTTTCGGACCCCGGGAAGCTCATCCCCGCCGCAGCCAGCGCGCAGATTCGGCAGTTATCCGTTACAGGTATAATATGGCATCATTCTCCGTGGAAGACCGTGCTCGTCCGGGACCCAGCAGGCGGAGCATCGAAATCTCAAAGGTTTCCAGGGAAGCTTTCGAACCTGTGATTATGGCTGAGCTGTTTCCGAAGACAGCAATTGATATTTTCGTGGAAGTGCTTCAGGCCGATGCAGGGACAAGGACAGCAGCAATTAATGCTTCAAGTATAGCTCTTGCAGATGCCGGAATCCCCATGAAGGGCCTTATTACCTCCTGTGCTTTCGGAAAGGTTGACGGGCAGATTGTGCTTGACCTCAATAAGGATGAGGACAACTACGGAGACGCTGACTTCCCTGTAGCAATGACCCAGGACGGGGAAATTACTCTTGTCCAGATGGACGGGCACCTTACTCCAGAAGAGATTAAGAAAGGTATGGAGCTCGTAAAGAAAGGGTGCAAGGAGATCCTTGAAATTCAGCAGGCAGTCCTTAGAAAGAAGTTTGAGACTCCTGTTGAGGATACTGCGGAAGAAGCTGCAGTAACTGAAAAGGAAGGCGAAAAAGAAGAGTCCGTACCTGCCCCCGAGGCTGTTTCGGAAGCAGTAGTGGTTGAAGAAGCTGTTGAGGAAACTGAAGAATTCGAAGCAGAGGCATCAGAAGAACCATCTGCAGCTGATGTCCTTTCCACTGAGGTAATTCCTGACTTCGAAGAAGAGCTCGATGAAGAGATTGAAGACGAGTTCGAAGCCGAAGAGGAAGAAGAGTTCGAAGCCGAAGAGGAAGACGAGGATCTTGAAGACGAAGATGAGGCCGAAGAGGAAGAATTTGAGGCTGAATCTGAAGAAGATTTAGAGGACGATTTAGAGGACGATTTAGAAGAAGCTCTTGAAGACGAAGCTGAGTTTGAAGCTTCTTTTGAAGGTACTCCTGAACTCAAAGAGTTTGACGAAATTGAAGCCAGGCTTGAGAAAGAATCTGTCTCCATAGAAGCCGAAGAGGAAATCGGAATCGGGTCTGAAGCTGAGGAATTTGTCGAAGAAGAATCCTCTCTCGAAGAAGAATCCTCTCTCGAAGAAGAATCCGAAGTTGAGGAAACAGAAGCTGCCTCAGAAGAAACTATTGAGCCTGAAACAGAGGTAGAACCCGAGGTTGAAACCGGGGAAGTTTCCACTGAAGCAGTAGAGGCAGAAGAAGAGCCTGAAGAAGAAACATCCGAAGGTCCCTGGAAGGTAGTAAAAGACCCCTCTGAAGCCGGAAACAGAGGTGAAAAAGATGAGTGAAATCATAGCCACACTTAAGAAGGACTATATTTACAGCCTGATGGTCAAAGGAAAGCGTCAGGACTGGCGCGGGTTTAAAGATTTCAGGGAGCTCAAGCTCGAAACAAACATTATTTCCAAAGCTGAAGGTTCTGCAAAGGTTACCCTTGGGAACACTCAGGTTCTTGTAGGTGTAAAGCTTCAGAAAGGAACTCCATTTCCAGACTCTCAGGATGAAGGAGTGATTATTACCAACCTTGAGCTTAACCCGATAGCTTCTCCCGAATATGAGCCCGGGCCTCCAAGAGAAGAAGCAATCGAAATGGCAAGGGTCGTTGACAGGGGAATCCGGGAATCAGGCGCAATTGATATAAAGAAGCTTTGCATAACGGTGGGAGAATCCGTATGGATTGTCTTTATAGATGTCCATATCCTGAACAATGACGGAAATATCATTGATGCATCCTGTCTTGCTGCAATTGCAGCCCTTATGACCACAGTCGTCCCGAACGAACAACAGGGACTGGGCGAGAACGTGCCCCTTGCAATGAAAGAAATGCCTGTTGGTATAACTCTTGCAAAGGTCGGCTCAAAACTGATGGTTGACCCCTCCCTTGACGAGGAGGCAGTTTGCGAAACAAAACTGACCATAGTTTCCAGTTCGGACGGATCTGTAGCAGGCATGCAGAAAATGGGTTCTGCCCCTCTTTCCGAGGCAGAACTGTTCGAGGCAATAGACCTTGCACTTGAAAAGGCAGCCGAAATCAGGGAACTCTACCTGAAAGGGCTTGCAAAAAGTGAATAAATCAGGCCGGATTAATTAATTATAAATATTAAATGCCAGTATTACGGTCTAAGTGCACGTATTAAGGTGATAGAAGAACCCGGGTCTCTGGGCTAACAGTCCATAGATCGGTTAAGGGCTCTATCACTTTGATTAAATACATTTTAAGGAGTTATAACGATGGCAAAAAAATTCACTAAGAAAGGAAGAATTTCCAGATCTGCAGGCAGGTTTGGTCCCAGGTACGGGAGAAAAGACCGAAAGCTTGTCGCAGACCTGGAAGAACGCATGCGAGCTCCGCATGTATGCTCCAAATGTGCCCGCCCTACAGTTAAAAGGATTGGGACCGGGATCTGGAAATGCAGCAAGTGCGGACACACCTTCGCTGGCGGGACCTATATCCCCTCCACAAGTGTTGGTCAGACCCTGCTGCGCACCATGAAGAACCTTGCTGAGGCAAAGTAAACAAACAATTTTCAGGGATGTGAGGTTGTATGGGTTATAAGTGCACTCGATGTAAACAGAAAGTGGAAATTGACTACGAGTACACAGGCATCAGGTGTCCGTATTGCGGACACAGGATCCTGGTTAAAGAGCGTCCTACAACCATCAAACGCATCAAGGCCGAGTAAGAAGTATGTTAGTTACTTCTTCTCGTAAACCTTCTGCAAAGACCCGGACGCTTTGCAAGCTTCTTTCACGCTTTATTGCTGGCAGGAGCATTTCCCGCGGCAAGATGGGCATGCAGGAACTTCTGGAGTTTGCAGAGGGTGGGCCTCTCATAGTTGTAGGAGAGTACCACGGAAATCCCGGGGAACTCGGCTTTTATGACGATGCAGGGAAGCTTCTTTTTTCCCTCAGGTTTTCGGACTGGTATTCTGAGGAAATCAATTCTTATTGGTTTCCAGATGTTGAACCGATGCTTGCAGGCCAGGGAGAGATTGCGGACGCATTTGAGTCTTTTTTCCATTTCAACAGGGTCGAAAGTGATAAGGTCGATCAGCTCCCTCCCCGCTCCACACTGATGGTAGCAGGAGAAAAAGAGGTCGATTTCATGGGCAGCGGGAAGTCCCTTTTTAAGCTTACTGTCAAAGGTTTCAAAAAGTACTGACCGGACACCCTTTTTCAACCCATTTTTCTGAGTTTTCTGGAATTTCAGGTTACTGAGGAATTTCAGGTTACTGAGGAATTTCAGTCTATTTTCAGGACTAAATTTTAAAATCAACTTTCCTGATTCCTTACCCGGATTTAAGAGTTCAGTTTTCAGAATAAACCTTTTAAAGATAAAGTTAGAATCCATAGCCAGTTTAAGAGTTGAGATTTTTAGACCCGGATTCTTTCCAGGAGGAGTTCTTTGAAACTTTCCGCAGAGTTTACATTTGAAACCGAAACTGTTGAAAAGATCTATCAGGCTGTCCTTCCAGAACTTAATGATAACTTCTCTGAAAGGTCAAGAATAGGACTGTCCCTTGAAGGTACAAATTGCCTTGTACTTACGGTTAAAGCCGACGATGCAGTTTCTCTGCGTTCTGCCCTGAACACCTGGTTCAGGCTTATCCAGATCGCTCAGGAAGTCCTTAAAGTCACATCTGAAGATAACTGAAGCGTAACTGCCAACCAGCGCTCAGTCGCCAGAATTGCATCTCTAGAGGACATATATTCGGATTTACCAGATAACAGGCACAAAAAGGGATAAGACAAGGAATATACCTTCAAAGACAAGGAATATACCTTCAAAGACAAGAAATATACTTACAACTGCTTTTTATGCTCCGGGTCCTCAAAATATGTGTGTAAATCATGGACACAAAATCTATGATTGAGGACAGTGTGGATTTTACATGTAATATAATTAAATTTTTATATATGTTTATTTAGATTCATTCAAATTTTTTATATATAATTAATAAGTTAAATTAGACTAATAAGTGTTACTATCTTATATATTTCTTTATAATGTATCCCTACTATTATATACTTCCCTCACCTTTTTAATGTATTTATTATATTGCTCTTTAGCTTTTCTTTATCTATAGTCTCTGGGGTGTCTGGAATAGATATTAGTAAAAAAATTTTTATAATAACAATTTTAATTTTTACAGTTCTTACTGTTACATTTACGTTTACCTACAATATGCAGCTTTCTAATTTTTTGGAGTTTGAACAGGCTAACACATTGAATAATGTTGAAAAGGTACAGAATGTGGTTTCTACCGAACAGAGTTATCTTGATAACATGGTTAAGGACTGGGCCTGCTGGGATGATACTTACCGTTTTATCGAAGATAGAAACCAGGATTATATAAATGCAGACCTTCAGAACGAGACTCTTGTAGAACTCAAAGTTAATGTGATGCTTTATGTGAATGATTCCGGGAAAGTGGTCTATGCAAAATCGGTAGACATTAATTCTGGAAAAGAAAGACCGGTCCCAGAAGAGCTTCTTAAACTGGTAGAAGAAGGTACCCTTCTCACAAAATCAGAAAACGACAATATAAGCACTTGTGTTTTGCTCGACGAAGACCCCATGTTTATTGCCTGCCATCCAATCCTTACGACAAAGTATCAGGGGCCTATGAAGGGCACTTTGATTTTCGGGAGGTACTTTGACAGTAAGCTTCTTGATTATTTCAATCAAACTACCTGCTCTTCCATTTTGATGTACAGAACTGATCAGGAGATTCCCCCTGAGATTCAAATGAAATATAAAAACTTTTCGGAGTATCCGGACAGGAATATTGTCGAACCCATCAGCAAAGAAAAAATAGCAGGTTATTTTGAGTTAAAGGACGTTTCAGGTCAGCCTGCCCTTATTATGAGAGCTGATTTCCCAAGAGAACTCTATTTAAATGGAAAAAAAGCCCTGAATTATATGTATTTTTTCCTTTTGCTAACCGGGCTTGTGACAGGAGCCGGAGTTAAATTTGCACTTGACAGTTTCTTCGTTTCGAGACTGATCGAGATTGACAATTTCGTTACAAAAGTCAGGTCGGAAAAAGATCTTTCCAAAAGATTGGTTCTCAAAGACAACGATGAACTCTATCGCCTCTCAAGAGAAATAAACGGGATGCTGAATGATATCGACCTGGCAGATCAGGAGTTAAAGGCACAGGAGCGGGAAAAGAAAGTCCTTCTTGATTCTTTAAACGAGCTGGTTATTTTCGTAAACCCTCAGCTTAATATCATCTGGGCAAATAAAGCTGCTCTTGAATATATGCATGTGGATCTTGAAAAAGCAACAGGAAAACGCCTTAAACCTATTCTGGGTATGAGCGGTCCCCTGGGTGAGCACCTGCAGCTTGAAGAGATCTTTGTATCAGGGAATAAGGAGTCAGGGGAATTTACTGAAGAGGACGGCAACTCCTGGTTTGTCCAGGCAATCCCGGTAACTGACGATAATGGCAAGATCATAGGCGTCCTGGAAACCTGCAGTGACATTACCGGAAGGAAAGCAGTAGAAAAACTTTATCAGGAAAAACAAATAGCAGAAATTGCAAACCATGCCAAGAGCGAGTTCCTGGCAAATATGAGCCATGAACTGAGAACTCCACTTAACTCAATCATAGGGTTCTCAGACCTGCTGTATGAACAGGTTTTCGGGGAGTTGAATGAAAAGCAGTTAAAGTATGCAGGCAATATTTCAAGGAGTGGGAAGCACCTTCTGAATCTGATCAATGATATTCTGGATATTTCTAAAGTAGAAGCCGGAAAACTGAAGCTTGATTATAATGAGTTTGAACTTGCTAATAAGCTCAACACGATAATAAGTCTCCTGTCTCCAATCGCATACCTGAAAAATATTCGAATTGAAATCGATATGGATAACAAGCTTACAAGCATCTGTGCGGATGAGGCCAGGTTTGCCCAGATAATGTACAACCTCGTTGATAATGCTATCAAGTTCTCCCATGAAAACAGCTCTGTAACAATAGGGGCAAAAATGAAAGGAGACAAGGTAGAAATAACGGTTAAAGATACCGGAATCGGTATTAAAGCTGAGGACCAGCACAAACTCTTCAAGCCCTTCAGCCAGATCGATTCATTTTCCTCCAAAAAATTCCCGGGGACGGGGCTTGGCCTTTCTTTAGTTAAGCAGATTGTAAACCTGCACGGAGGATATGTCTGGTTCAGGAGCAGTCCGGGCGAGGGGAGTACCTTTGCTTTCACAATTCCGATAAACGGCAATAAAAGTAAAGAAACGTAAAGGTAAAAAAGAAGATATAAAAAGGAAAGATTGAATGAGATTTAACTTAAAATTCATTTGATTCCGGCAAGCAGAAAATAGATTTTTTGCGCGTTCCGGTTTTTTGTCCAGCTGGAGGCTCGATCAATGTATTTTTACATTTTCAACCTCATTTAACAGAATTTTTTTCGTCCCCGATCTGTGATCCATTTTAATACCTTGCCGCTCCGGCTTTTTTCGAATTGGGACCTTTATTTGGCCTGAAAGCCCGCTCCGGGCATTTCTTGGAATCGGTTTTCCCGCGTACTTCAAATCCGAGGCTGAAACATTCGCCTTTTAGCTCATCAATAACCGTATAGAATCTGCAGTCTTGGCATGTAGGCATTAGGATTACTACCTCCAGATACGTGAAGGCTATCTGGTTCTTGAGTCCCAGATACGTTTCCTGAATACAACCTTTAAGCTAAAATCGCCTCCCTTTAAATGAAGGCACAAGGTGTATCCCATAAATAATGTGTATCTGTAAATAAAATGTTTTTGGTAGGGAACAAGGCAGAAGCAGACGGAGGCGGGAGATAATTGCTGCTTTCTCAGGTTTTATAGTGAAAAAATAGTAAAGGTTATTCCGGAGAATAAAGCAGAGATATTAGTTTGATGTTTTCCTGACATCTGTAACAATAATTTCTGCGTGTTGCAGGGATATCCAGTCATAAACTCTCAGCAGGAAACCCGTTAAATCTTTAGATTTAGCGGGTATTTAACATCAGGGGTATTTAACATCAGGGGTATTTAACATCAGGGGTATTTAACATCAGGGGTATTTAACATCAGGTTTTTTTATCGCGCCTTACTTCTGTTATCTTTTCAAAACTCTTCGTCCTCTTCGAATTCTACATCAAGGACAGGAAGTTCCCTTACATTTCCTTCCCTGTCATAACAGGTCCAGCTCTGCCTGTTGTAGGGACGGCCCACGATGATATGGAAGTTTCCGGTTTTTGAAAAGAGGTGTAAGTCGGCTTTTGAGGGATTGCGGTTGGGTCCGGGATGGCTGTGGACCGAGCCTGCAGCTTTTACATTCGGCATCATGTAAAGCCTGAGGACTGCATTTGAGTCGCTTGATTCGGTTCCAGGCAGGATAAGCACCTCGGTGATTATTCCGTCTTTCTCCTGCAAAAGCCCGGCAAACTCTTCCGGGGCCATTGACCTGCTAGCTTCAAGGATAAAATCAAGAGTATCACTGGCAATTCCTTTAATCTGCATACAGGGTAATTCTCCTGAAATGGTATATCTCTTTCTGGAGAGCGAGATCTGCAAACTGAGCAATCACTGGAAATAAAATATACAAAAATATCAGGTTCATTTTCCCCCATCGGGTTTATCTATTATTTCGATAAATCATTATGTAGCATTATATTTCTTACAGGCAGTTTTTCCGGAGGTTTCCTTCTCCGGACACAGGGTTTGCTATAGCACAGGGGGTTTTTGGAATAAAAGACGTTTATTCGGTTTTAGGCTTGGAAAGAGATCCGGAAGAAAATATGGGGAAGAACTCTGAAGGAGATTCTCAAAAGGGCTCCGGAAAGGGTATGGAAAAGGATAGTGACACTCACGCTTCATTATATCAGGAATCGCTTGCAATGCACAGGAGGCTGGGGGGTGTACTTGAGGTTGCAAGCAAGGTACGCCTCCGTACAATCCACGACCTCAGCATTGCCTATACGCCCGGAGTTGCTGAGCCGTGCCGGAAAATTAGTGAAAACCAGGGGCTTGTCTACCTTTACACCCTTAAGAAAAATACAGTTGCTGTTGTAACGGACGGGTCAGCAGTGCTCGGGCTTGGGAACATCGGGCCATATGCGGCTCTGCCGGTTATGGAAGGAAAGGCGATTATCTTCAAGGAATTTGCCGGCATAGACGCTTTTCCTATCTGCCTCGATACCCAGGACACCGAAGAGGTGATAAAAGCGGTAAAACACCTGGCTCCGGTTTTCGGAGGCATCAACCTGGAAGATATCAGTGCACCCCGCTGTTTTGAAATAGAAGCAAGGCTGCGGGAAGAGCTTGACCTTCCTGTTATCCATGACGACCAGCACGGGACAGCCATTGTCGTATTTGCCGGGCTCCTGAATGCCCTTAAAATTGTGAAAAAGGAGCTGGATGAGCTAAAAATCGTTATTTCAGGGCTAGGGGCTGCAGGAGTTGCAATTTTCAGGTTCCTGGTCCGGGCAGGCGCAGATCCTGCAAAAATTCTTGCCTGTGACAGCAAGGGGCTTGTGTACGAGGGGCGAGAAGAAGGCATGAACCATATAAAAGAGGAAATTGCAAAGCTTACAAACCCTGAAAAAATAAAAGGCGGTCTCAAAGAAGCTTTTCCATGGGCTGACCTCTTTATCGGGGTTTCAGTCGGAGGGATCGTGACCGAGGATATGGTCCGCTCGATGGCAAAAGATTCTATTGTAATGGCAATGGCAAACCCTGTTCCTGAAATCATGCCCGATGCTGCAAAGCGGGCGGGGGCAAGAATTGTTGCTACCGGCAGGTCGGATTTTCCAAACCAGCTCAATAATTGCCTGAGTTTCCCGGGGCTTTTCAAAGGGGCTCTTGGCACCTGTGCGAGGAGGATAACGCCTGAAATGGAAATGGCAGCAGCTTATGCCCTTGCAAATGTAGTGACCGTTGGTGAGCTTTCCGAAGACCACATTATACCGGACCCCCTTGAGAAGCATGTCGTGCCTGCGGTTGCAAAAGCCGTTGCTAATGCGTCATTTGAAAGTTGTGCTGCAAGAAAAAGCCTTGAAGATAGTGGCTGAAAGAGTCGAATTTTTCAGTTCGCAGACTAATCTTAAGAATTATTGTTTCAAAAGCAATTTTAACCTAAATTACATATTTTTTCTGTCAAGAATATAGAGGTGGTATGGAATGAATTGCAACAATTTGAAACAGGGTCAGGTTCTTATTTGTGAGAACTGTGGGCTCGAACTTAAGGTGGTAAATGAGTGCGGAGATGACCGCTGCGCTACAGGCTGTACCGGTGATATGGACTGTTGCGGAGAAACGATGAAATTGAAAGAATAAGCAGAATAAAATTGAAAGACTAAGCAGAATAAAATTGAAAGACTAAGCAGAATAAAATTGAAAGACTAAGCAGAATAAATTACCGGAGTATGAAAGGAACAAATCCGAAAGCAGCTGCATCAGGGGTAAATCCAAAATAGTCTTGAACAGGGCTTTTTTCCGGATTAAAGTGAAAAAAGAAAGTGTTAATTGGAGTTTATCAGGTCTTGTTCTTTTTAATCTCTTCCAGTATTTTCTTTTGAGTCTCTGCGATCTCTTTTAATGTTGCATTGATCTCTGTCATTATCTCTATCGTTTTTTGTGTCGTGTTTGTTTCTGGGGTTTCCACCAGGCATGTCTCAGTTTGTTCCACTTCTTCCCTTTGCAGTTCCCGCAGAACATCTCCCAATACGCCAAATTCACGGCTCTTGTCGGCGCTTGCCGCCTCTTCATCTTCGAGATACATGCTTCTAACAATGCTGCGAAATATAAATAGATTCTTTTTTGAGCTTTAGAGAGAACCTGCCTAAATGAGCTTTGAGATATTGAAAACAAATGTCGTACGGAATACAGGTCAATAATGAATTAATCATATGCCGTACAAAGACGTATGCAGTAAGAAGGAAAAGAAGAAACCGTCCTCGGTGCTAAAACCTGGTGAAAAAAATGAGCGAAATTCAACGAAAGTTTGATGCTATTTCAAAAAAGTATGATGAACAGAGAAGGAAGTTTATACCTTGCTTCGATGACTTTTATGGAGCCGCGGTATCCGTGGCTTCAGTAGATGCGAAAAATCCAGATATCCTGGACATAGGTGCCGGAACAGGACTTCTATCGGCTTTTCTGATGGAAAGATATCCAGATGCATCATTTACACTTATTGATATCTCGGTAAAGATGCTGGATATGGCAAAAGACAGGTTCAAAAATAACTCAAAAGTAAAATACATTACAGCAGATTATTCAAAGTACGATTTTTCGGAAAAATACGATCTGGTAGTGTCAGCCGTATCTATCCATCACCTGGAAGACAAAGAGAAAAAGGAGCTCTACAAAAAAAGCTACTCCATACTTAAAAAGAACGGGGTTTTTATTAACGCCGATCAGGTGCATGGAGAAACTCCTTTCATAGAAAACCTGAATAAGACAACCTGGAGACAGCATATCGAAAGCAGCGGCTTGCCCGAAGAAGAAATACTGGCTGGTTATGAAAGAGTTAAACTTGATAAGGATACAAGCCTGGGCCAGCAGATGGATTGGCTTAAAGAAGCGGGTTTCTGTGATGTTAGCTGTATATATAAGTACTATCAGTTTGCAGTGATGTTTGGGAGAAAACTGGGTAAAAATAATAGTTGAGGGTTCGATAAAACCAATCTATCATATGAAAAACAAATCTTCTTTTAATTTTCATAAGTGGGGTATATATACAACTGTTGTATTATATTACGTAGGTGGTGGGAAACTCTCGTATGTAATGGGATCTCTATAAATTGGATGAACATCTTTCATGATCCCCACCTCCTACAATTACTTTTCTGGAGTTCTTTTAGATTTTATTTTCAGTCGAATACTCCGCTAGCTTGCTGCGGGGTGCGCCAGCGCAACTTTAATTTTGTAGCCTTTTTGGTTTTGCTTATATGTAAACCAATAACCAACACACAACCTAATAAAACAAAAACTTTATATCCGTATTTTACGTACTTCTTCCCGCAGTGTTGTACATAGATGTGCGTCGTATTCCAATTACGTGAAAAGGCGACGAAATATTCAGATATATTTTCTCGAATTCTCAAAAACAATTTTTGTAGATTCTTTGAGAATTCAGGTTCGTTTTCAACCTCATTTTATTACTTTGAGGCTTGTCTAAATTTATCCAGTTCATTAAAGTATTCCTACGATCCGAGATGAGTTTATTTGACTGAAAAAAAACTGTTAATGGGTAATGAAGCCATTGCACTTGGAGCGATAGAAGCTGGCGTACAGGTAGTTACCGGGTATCCGGGAACTCCCTCGACCGAAGCTCTGGAGACAATTCTCCGGTATGCGGACAGGTGCGGGATTTATACCGAATGGTCGAGCAACGAGAAGGTTGCACTTGAAACGGCTGTAGGGGCGGCTTATTCCGGGGCAAATGTGCTTGTGACCATGAAACAGGTAGGGTTAAATGTAGCATCCGACCCCCTGATGAGCCTTACCTACATAGGGGTAAAAGGGGCTCTTGTCCTGCTTGTTGCCGATGACCCGGGGCCTCATTCCTCTCAGACTGAGCAGGATACCAGGGCTTTCGGGCATTTTGCAAATATCCCTGTCCTTGACCCTGCAAACCCGCAGGAAGCTTACGAGCTTACAAAACTGGCTTTTGAACTTTCGCATGAATTCGAAATTCCGGTCATCCTCAGGACTACCACACGGGTTTCTCACAGCTGCGGGGATGTTGAGCTCGCAGCCGCAGAACCTGCCCCGGTTGAAGCTTCCTGTGAAGGCTTTACAAAGGACAGGCGCTGGACGATTTTTCCAAGGCTTACTGCCGAGCGGCACCCCTGGCTTGAAAACGTACAGGTGCAGCTTTCCGAGCGCTTTTCAGGGCTTCCGTACAATTCCGTTTCGGGAAGCGGAAAAATCGGGATCATAGCCTCAGGGGTTTCAGCTCTCTACGTAAAGGAGGCTGTAAAGGGCTTTGAAGAGGTTTTCACCCTATTCAGGGTAGGGACAGTGTATCCTTTCCCTGAAAAGGCAGCCCTGTCCTTCTTAAAGGGCATCGAAAAACTGATCGTGGTCGAAGAACTTGACCCCTACCTTGAAGAACAGGCCCTCCAGCTTACCGGAAAGGCTCACCTGCCTGTTGATATCTATGGAAAAAAGAACGGCTTTTTCCCGGTGAGCGGAGAATACAATGTTGATATTGTTATTGACAGCGTCAATAAAGTGCTTGCAGCCCTTGGAGAAACTGCCAGCCTTTCCCATGCTTCCCCTGCGATTTTGAGAGGGGCGCTTCCGCCTCTGCCAGTCCGGGCTCCTACCCTCTGTGCGGGCTGCATGCACAGGACCGTTTTTTACGCATTCAAGCAGGCTGCAAAACAGCTTAAAAAGGACGCTCAGGTCGAGACTATTTTTTCCGGGGATATCGGCTGTTATACCCTTGGAAACGCATACCCTCTCAATATGGTTGACACCTGCCTCTGCATGGGGGCAGGGATGAGTATAGCAGGAGGGCTTTCCCGCACTAACCCGGAGGCAAAGCAGGTGGCTTTTATCGGGGATTCTACCTTCTTCCATTCAGGCATCCCTGCTGTGGTAAATGCTGTCTACAACGGAGCTGATGTTACCCTTGCAGTCCTTGACAACCGCACAACTGCCATGACAGGGCATCAGCCGCATCCCGGAATCGGAGTGACGGCCCTTGGAAGTCCCTCAAAAGCCATTGACATTGCCGGCGTGGTCCGGAGCTGTGGAGTTGAGTTTGTAAGGACCGTGGAAACAGGAAGCCTGGAAAACTGCGTGGAGGCTGCAAAGGAAGCCATGGAATTTAAGGGTCCTTCCGCGGTCGTGTTCAAAGGAAAATGTGTCGGGATTACAAAATCCTTTACACGCTTTGCAATTGATCCTGACAGCTGTACAGGCTGCGGGTTCTGCGTAAAGCAGCTCGGTTGTCCTGCTATTTTCCTCCCTACAGGAGAAGACAAGCCTCTCATCCAGGACAGCTGCAGCGGCTGCGGGCTCTGTGCGCAAATCTGTCCTTCAGGAGCCATAAGGGAAGACGGGGTGAAGAAATGAAGGACGAAGGAACTAAGGGTGAAGGAACTAAGGGTGAAGGAACTAAGGGTGAAGGAACTAAGGGTGAAGGAACTAAGGGTGAAGGAATGAAGTATGATATTCTGATTGCAGGCGTTGGAGGGCAGGGTGTCGTGCTTGCTTCCCGCATGCTTGCGCTTGCTGCAATGAAAGCTGGGTTCCGTGTGAGCACTGCCGAAACCATAGGCATGTCCCAGAGGGAAGGATCGGTAAGCAGCCATATCAGGATTGGAGATGAGATCCCGGGTTCCCTTATCCCTGCAGGGCAGGCAGACCTGCTTATAGGGCTTGAACCTGCAGAAACCGTAAGAAACCTGCCTTTCCTGAAAAAAGATGGGAAAATCATAGTGAACTCTCATGCTATACCCCCTGCATCAAAGCCCCCGGGAAGTCCTGAATATGATCCTGCAGCTTTGCTGGCCTTTCTGGAAGCCCATGTTCAGGGTATACTTTGCCTTGATTTTACACAGCTTGCAGAAGAAGCAGGCACATACAGGGCTGCAAATGTTGCAATGCTTGGAGCGGCTGCCGGCACAGGTATGCTGCCTTTTTCAAGAGAAATTATTCTGGCAGTACTTGAAACCGAAATTCCTGAAAAACACAGGGCTGTAAACAGGGCTGCGTTTGAAGGTGCGATCGAAAGAATTAAGCTAATCCCCGGGCAACCAGACGGGGAACAGAAGGTGAAGTTAAATGTATGAAGCATCCTTGGAGTCTGAGCTCGATCCGGATGTCCAGCTCTACCACCCCAAACTCTCGGAAGAAGATACCTTCGTAAAACTGAAGGGACTGCTTAAACGTGTGGTTGAAGGAAGCCCATTTTACCAGAAGAAGTTCAAGGAAGCAAACGTGGATATAGAGAATATCAGGTCTCTTGAAGACCTGAAACTCCTTCCTTTTACACACAAAGAGGAACTGAGGGATGCCTATCCCCTCGGGCTGCAGACAGTGCCCGATTCAGAGATTGTCAGGATCCATTCATCCTCCGGGACAACTGGCAAGCCTGTCATTATCCCCTATACTCGAAAAGATGTTGATGTCTGGGCAGAGCTGGTGATGCGCTGCTACATGCTGGCAGGCCTTACCAACCAGGACAGGATTCAGATTACACCCGGGTATGGGCTCTGGACCGCAGGGATAGGGTTCCAGCTCGGAGCTGAGCGCCTTGGAGCGATGGCAATACCCACAGGTCCGGGAAACACCGAAAAACAGCTTGAGATGCTTACGGACCTGAAGTCCACAGCCCTTGCAAGCACCTCTTCCTATGCGATTTTGCTTGCTGAAGAAATTGAAAAGCGCGGCTTAAAAGACCAGATCAACCTCAGGGTCGGGATTGTGGGTTCCGAACGCTGGAGCGAAAAGATGCGCAACAGGATTGAAACCGAACTCGGGATCGAGACCTTTGACATCTACGGGCTGACCGAAATCTACGGGCCGGGAATTGCCCTTGACTGCTCTTACCATGAGGGAATGCACTACTGGTCCGACTACCTGCTCTTTGAAATCATTGACCCGATAACGGGAGAACAGCTCCCAGAAGGTACTCTCGGGGAACTTGTAATTACCACCCTTGCAAAGGAAGGAGCACCTCTGATCCGCTACAGGACAAGGGACCTGACGCGCATAATCCCCGGGCTCTGTAAATGCGGCTGCCCTTTCCCCAGAATTGACCGGATCCTTGGAAGGTCTGATGACCGCATAAAGATCAAGGCAGTAAACATCTATCCCGGCCAGATCGAGGATATAATCCACAGGGTGCCCAGGGTCAGCAGTGAATACCAGATCCTTCTTACCCGCAAAAATGGCAGGGACAGTATGACCTTCAAAGTTGAAATTGAAGAGGCAGAAGACCCTGTAAAGAAAGAACAAACTGAAAAAGCCCTGAGAAAAGCGTTCAAGGACTTTATAGGGGTGAGCGTGGATATTGTGGGTGTTAAGCTCGGGGAACTTCCAAGAAGCATGAAAAAGACAAAAAGAGTAATCGATGAAAGGGAACTTTAAAATCCTTTCATCATTTAACCTACCTGTTTCATTACCTTTTATTTATTTCTCTTTTTTATTTTCCTTTTTTATTGACCTGTTTCATCGTCAATATCTGTTTTATCGTCAATATCAGTTAGCCTGCTCCTTGGAGCATATTCCATTTTAGTTCCTTTTGCTGGGGCGGATTTTTCAGGAGACTTTTCCTTCTGAATATCTGTCTTGTACACGATAGTCCTGTAAGGATACGGAATTTCGATACCTTCACTGTCAAAGCGCCTTTTAATTGCTTCCCTTATTTCACACCCTGAACTGTATGCATCGCTCCTGTCCTTAAACCAGACCAGCAGACGGAGATTTACGGAAAAATCCCCAAGCTCTGTTACGTATACTTTAACCTCTCCCCTTTCCCTGAAATCCGGGTCTACAGTATGGAGCACAGAAAGGTCCATGAATCCGTTTGCAAAGGTCTCGGGTTTCAGGAAACTGGGCTTTACAACGCTGTGCTTCATGGTCTGGGGAGGCATGACCAGAGGATGCTTTCGGGCTTCTTCAATCATGATTTTTTTTGCCAGGCTAATATCAGAATCATAACCGATTCCAACGTTTATTGGCCAGATAACTGCAGGGTCTTCTATTGTCCAGTTGATTACTGCCTCATTGCTGATTATTGAGTTAGGGATGATAAGGCGCCTGTTATCCCAGGTTATAATAACCGTATGCCTGAGGTTGAGGTCCGTAACCTTTCCGTATTCGTTCATAATATTCAGCCTGTCTCCAACCCTGAAAGGCTGAAAAAGAGCAAGGGAAATGCCTGCAATAATGTTGCTCAGTGTGCTCTGGGCTGCAAAACCGATTACGATACCGGCAAGCCCTGCCCCTGTAAAGAGGGCTACAGAGAGACTGCGCAGGTCAGGAATACTGAATATTATAATAATTAGACCTACAAAATAGATTGATGCAACCGTAACGTGCCTGAACATCCGGAAAGCCGTGGTGTCCATGCGCAGCTTGCCGCTTGCTTTTGTAAAGTAACTTTCCATAAGGTGGTTTACAGTCCTTGCGACAAGGATGGTGCCCATGCCTATGAAAATGATGAATAAGAGGGTACCGAAGTTAGCCGAGAACCAGGCGAATGATTGATCTAATATTCTGTCAAAATAGGACATATTTTCTGCAAAAGAAGGGGATGAATTTAGGGCTTCGGGGGTATCCATGCCCTCAACCTTTAGAAGGAAGCTTTATATAAATATTGACTAAAAAATACATGAACTGTAAGAGTGTAGTAAATAAAGTTCTGCAAAAAGGATTGAAGCAGTTGGAATGGTTAACAGGTCAGGTTGAGTAAGGGATACTAATTAAAACAAGAAAGTAAATTTGAGTAAAAAGAAGATTTGAGTAAAAAGAAGATTTGAGTAAAAAGAAGATTTGAGTAAAAAGAAGATTCCATAAATGGAAATCTCCTTCTTTTCTCTTTTAAGGACTGTTTTTTCTGGTTTTCATTGGGCTCTTACATTACCTTTCAGGGTGACCTCCTCAGGCATACAGATTTTCATCTCTCACAAAGACCCAGTAACCCTCATATGGTTCGATTTCAAGTTCATCTGTTCCAAGCTGGTTCTCGCCTAATGTCCCGTTGAAGTCATTGTAACCGACATACTGGTAGTAGCCTGTAGTGTTGTTGCCCGGTACCCAGGGACCCACAATTTTTGCATACGAGCTGTCAATGGTCGTGAATGCAACTTCCGCAGAGACAGTCTCGTTTACAGGTGAACCCAGTGCGTTCCAGCCCGGATAGGTCTGCAAGCTCGGTGGAGCAGTAACCAGCTTTTTCTCAACTGAAGCAAACTGTTCCGAAGCATTGAACTCGGTTCCGTTGGGAACATTGATCCAGTATCCTTTCAAAGGCTCAATATTTGAGACATCTTCGAAGAGTTTGGTTGAAGCGTTGTAGTAAATCAGGGAGGTATAGTTCACATCTGAAAGCAGATAATCAACGCTTGTATTGTTGGCTTCGAAAGGCATCGAGAAGAAGTACCAGTTTCCGGTCTGATTGTCAGCATTCTGGTCTCCATTTGTCTGGTTTTCATCCGTCTGGTTGCCGTTGGTCTGATCCCCATCTGTCTGGTCTCCATCAGAAGGAAGTCCGCTGTCCGGAGGGATGAGCACTTCATCGATTATACAGATAACTCCATTGTTTACAATGATTATCTGTGTGATAGTTACGTTTTGTATTGTGATATTGTCCCCTACCATATTGATTTGAAGTGCATTGCCCTGAATGTTAGTAACGGTATTCATGCTGGCAAGCTGTTCGCGAGTAAACTTCCCACTTATTACGTGGTAGGAGAGAACCTCCCTGAGCAGAGTTGTATTGCTCATGAGTTCATTACGGGTTGCTGCTGGCAGTTTATCGAAGGCTTCGTTACTCGGAATACAGACAGTATAAGGTCCTGTTTCGTTCAGGGTCTGTGTCAGGTTTGCGGCCTGCGTTGCATTTACAAATTCGGTTAATCTTGTCTGGTTCTGTGCCGCCTCTATGATGTTTTCTCTTGCTATCATTTCGGCAACCGTAATGTTAGCCACGTAGGTTGCGTTCTCGATTGCAGCTTCTCCACCCACTTCAGTTGTGTACCAGAAGCTGAGGTTGTCCCCATCACTTACCGGGTTCATTCCGAAGTCATTTTCAGCCGGCTCCCCATTTATGTAGACAAACCACATTTCCCCGGTTTGATTATTGTTATTTATGCCCCCTATGCTCTCAAGTGTGAACGACACACTGGTCATGTTGGTCACATTTTCGGTCATGTTCTGCATTAAAGACGCGTTAAAGTCGAGTCCTGTTGCATATAGAGCTCCGAAGTCTGTGAGATTGTTTATTGTATAATTCCGGGAAGCATTCTGCCTGAACTTGACGTTTCCTTCAGTCAGGTTTACAGTATCGTCATAGAGTACTGTCAGATTTAGTCCTGGCTCAGGCTCTGGCTCGGGTTCCGGCTCAGGTTCCATTCCTTCTTCTACAGCAACCATAATGTTAGCTACGTAGGTTGCATTTTCTATTGCGGCTTCTCCACCCACTTCAGTTGTGTACCAGAAACTGAGGTTGTCCCCGTCACTTACGTTATTCATGCCGAAGTCTCCTTCAGCAGGCATTCCGTTAATGTAAACGAACCACATCTCTCCGGTAGTGTTATTGTTTTCGACTCCTTCTATGCCCTCAAGCACAAATGACACATTGGTCATGTTGTCGGTCATATTCCCATCAGTTACGTTGTCGGTCATATTCCCGTCAGGCATGTTCTGCATTACGGACACGTTAAAGTCGAGTCCTGCTGCATTGAGAGCTCCGAAGTCTGTGAGATTTCCAATTGTATAGGTCTGGGTGTCGTTTTCCTGCATGAAGGTAAAGCTTCCTTCCGTCAGGTTTACTGTATCATTGTACAGCGTTGTAAGATTTAGTCCTGGCTCGGGTTCCGGCTCAGGTTCAGGCGGGATCAGTACAGCATCTATTACGTGTATTACTCCGTTGGTGGCATTTACATCCTGTACTATAATCTTTGCGTCTCCTACAAACACTCCTTCCTCAGTGACATTTACCGGGAGTTCGGTTCCCTGAAGGGTCGTAATGTTTGTCCTGTTAACAACATCTCCTGCCATCAGCCTCTCACCTGCAACGTGATAGAGGAGGACGTTTGTCAATGCGTTTGTGTCGTTAAGGAGAGCTTCGACTGTTCCGTTTGGAAGCGCGTTAAAAGCCGCATCAGTCGGAGCAAAGACTGTGTATGGTCCTTCTCCTTTCAGAGTGTCAGTAAGGTTTGCAGCCCCAATTGCTGCAAGAAGAGTCGTGAAGTTTCCAGCCTGAGTTGCGGTTTCGATAATATCTTTCTCCTCAGACGGAACCTCTCCTTCTTCTATAGCAACCGCAATGTTAGCCACGTAGGTTGCATTCTCGATTGCAGCTTCTCCACCCACTTCAGTTGTGTACCAGAAACTGAGGTTGTCCCCATCACTTACCGGGTTCATGCCGAAGTCTCCTTCAGCAGGCATTCCGTTGAGGTAGAGGAACCACATCTCTCCGGTAGTGTTATTGTTTTCGACTCCTTCTATGCCCTCAAGCACAAATGACACACTCATGTTGTCGGTCATATTCCCATCAGTTACGTTGTCGGTCATATTCCCGTCAGGCATGTTCTGCATTACGGACACGTTAAAGTCGAGTCCTGCTGCATTGAGAGCTCCGAAGTCTGTGAGATTTCCAATTGTATAGGTCTGGGTGTCGTTTTCCGGCATGAAGGTGAAGCTTCCTTCCGTCAGGTTTACTGTATCATTGTACAGCGTTGTAAGATTTAGTCCTGGCTCAGGTTCTGGCTCGGGTTCTGGCTCAGGTTCAGGCGGGATCAGTACAGCATCAATGACGTGTATTACTCCGTTGCTGGCATTTACATCCTGCACGATGATCCGGGCATCTCCTACAAACACTCCTTCCTCAGTGACATTGACCGGGAGTTCGCTTCCCTGAAGGGTCGTAATGTTGGTCCTGTTAACAACATCTGCTGCCATCAGCCTCTCACCTGCAACGTGATAGAGGAGGACGTTTGTCAATGCGTTTGTGTCGTTAAGGAGAGCTTCGACTGTTCCGTTTGGAAGCGCGTTAAAAGCCGCATCAGTCGGAGCAAAGACGGTGTATGGTCCTTCTCCTTTCAGAGTGTCAGTAAGGTTTGCAGCCCCAATTGCTGCAAGAAGAGTCGTGAAGTTACCGTCCTGAGTTGCAGTGTCAATTATGTCTGGAATCTGGGCTTCTGTTGAAATTCCAATCTTTACCAGATATTTTGCTTCTCCAAGGACCGGTTCTCCTCCTTCTTCAAGGGCGTACAGGAAGCTGACAGTGTCGCCTGCACTCACCGGGTTCATGCTTATGTCCGCAGTAGCCTGGACGCCATTTATTAAGATGAACCATTTCTCCTGGGTTTCATTGTTGTTCTGGTATCCTTCTATGCTTTCAAGTACGAAGGTCTTCTCGGGCATGTTCCCGTTCATTTCTCCGGCCATTTTCCCAAGGTCCGTTACCTTAAAATCAAGCCCCGTTGCGTAGAGTGCTCCCAGGTCTGTGAAGTTGGAGATCTCATGGCTTGCAGAGGCGTTATTGCTCGGCACAAAGGTAAAGTTGCCTTCTTTGAGGACAACCGTGTCGTTATAGAGTTCCATAGCTGGATTTTCTTCATCCTGTGCCGAACCGGTACAGGTAGCTGCACTTAATAAAAACAAAATAATTAAAGCATAGGCTAAACTGGTTAATTCCGATCTAATCCGAATTCCCCCCTATTTTTCCCTTCAGCAGACCCTACTTCTATTATACTCTAGTCTATTAGATCTGAACCCCGTTTTTGTCTGGCTGAAGTTTTATTTCGTGTGAATAGGTATAACTTCCAATCTTATATATCATACAAAGAGTATTTGTATTTTCTTATTAATATTATATTATAATGAATAACAGCATTTTTATAAAAATTATTTTAAATCTTATAATAATAAGAGTCCTTTAATCCATCATCTGAGTATTCAGTTTTTTACCTGATTTTTCCTGGGGGAAAACCTCTTTCTCATCCACATTGAGGTTTAAAACCCATATCTCTCCTTATTTGTCTTTTTCAGAAACAAGATACAACCCATATCTCAATAACAAATCTCAGTTTCAGGAAAAATCGAAAGAGGGATTTAATAATTATTATTTTTTATTTGTCTCTAAAAAATAGCCTTCTAAAGTTGAAGAAAAGCCTGTAGAATATAAATTCAACACATGTTTTATATATAAATAAACTAAAAAAGAATCAAGCGGGTCGGGTTTTGAATTCTACTTAAGGTAGCGTTGGATATAATTAAGTCAAGTTTAACTTATTTTATTCAGGGAGAACATTTTTAATTATGGTCCTCACATGGTCAGATACCGGGTATTACGGGGTTAAAGGTAATAATTGTCCGGAGAGGGTTCACAAGCCCTGTTCTCTTTTACGTCGTCTCGTTAACTTCTGTCGAGTTAACTTTTGTCGAATTACCTTCTGTCGAATTACCTTCTGTCGAATTAACTTTTGTCGAATTAACTTTTGTCGAATTACCTTCTGTAGAGTTAACTTTTGTCGAATTTACTTCTGTTGAGTTAACTTCTGCTGAATTTACTTCTGTTGAGTTAACTTCTGCTGAATTAACTTCTGTTGAGTTAACGTCTGTTGCATTGCCACCAGTCTCATTCACAATATCGCCAGGAATACTGTGGTCCTCCCAAATGCTTTCGTTTACACCGTTTTTGTCCTTATTAAAATTCGTATTTTCAAACTGAATCGTGAAAGGCAGTATACCTGTACTGTTATTTTCAGAGAATGTAACCGAAGGGATTTTCGGCTCCGGAACCGTTTTTAATATAATCAGGAGCCCGACTATCACAATGAGTAAAAAACTGCAGGCATACTTAATTGTTTTTTTCACTTGTTGGGATTTTTTCATTTTTCGTTCTTTCAAATAATGCCGGCCCAGCCACTTATCCAGTTTTTGGACTTCATTTTCCCTCAATTTCAGAATAAAGTCATTGCCTGTAGGGTAATATGCATCACCTTTCAGGCCGTTCATGCCTGTGGCCCTTTCCGGGATCAGGTTTTCAAGCAGAACTATTCCTCCTTCCCCCGGCATCTCCAGGGCATTAATTACGTACTTTAAGAAATCAATTTCATTAGAAGGGCTCAGATGTGCCAGCCCTTTTTTTACCCCGGTTTCAAAAGCTTCTTTCTCGCGCCGATTTCCAGAAAAGGAGGCGTCTGCACACAACCGGAGTAAAGCCGAATCATCCGGGCTTCCCTGCGGCAAATGAGATGCATTTTCCAGCAGCTGCATAAGTTCGGCAATGAAATTTTCATAAAAAATATTCTTTTCCAGGAAGTGCCGGTGTATCCTGATTTTCTTTTCCCGGGTGTTAAGTCTCCTATACAATTCCATAAGGAAAGCCTCAAGCCTTTTATTATTTGCAGGCTGCACTTCCCCAAGCGCTATGATTAAATCCGCTGCAAGCTCTTCATCATGAATTATAACGAAGCGGTCGGCCCGGTGTGTAGAGAGCAGCGCTTCTACAATTATCTTCAGGGCTTTAGGGTTTTTGCGGTACATTCCAAAAAAGCTGTCCATTGCTCCTGAAGAAGCAAACGTGTCGATAGCTTCTGGAGCATTATTTTCAAGCAGGGATTCCAGGACTCGTTCGAAAAACTCTTCCCGTCCCCCGGAATTAGTTTGGAAATGTTTCCGAAAGTCCGGGTTTTCCACAAGCCGGGAGAAGTTTCCGTATAACAGTTCATAATAGCGCCCTGAGTATGAAGGCTGGCCGGGGTAAGGCAGGGCTTCTCCTGATTCGAGATAGAAATCGGGGTCAGGTTCTCCAGGACTTACTGAGCTGTCCACCGGAGACGGAGAGAGGGAGAGAGCAAAGCTGAAGTCCAGGAAATTTAAGGGGCTGAATTTTGAAATTAAACCTCCCATAAAGGGAATCCCGTTTGAAAGGTCGGATGTCCTGACTGAAACCCTCTGTCCCGAGAGAAGTTTTCCTGCCGGATATGCAATGCTTTTTGTGGGGACGCTGGTTGTATGGATCCCCTCAAGGTCTCCTGCTTCCCAGAGGCCAAGCACCTGATATCTTATTGTTTCCAGGTTTTCTACATGGGATTTTGCCTCCCTGTAGAATCTGTTGATCCAGCTCATATCTGAAATGATATCCTCCGGGGCATAACTTGCAATGAAGACAACCCTTTCTTCTCTCCCCCTCGTTATTTTTACAAGAAGGCTGCAGCCGAGAAGAATTTCACCTTTTCGGGTTTCAACGTACAGGGCGCTTCTTTTAATGTCCAGCTGTTTGGCAAGTTCGGTGTATTCTTCAAAGTTCTTATTTCCTGCAAGCAGTCTCCCGGTTGAGTTGTATACCCCGAAATCAGGAGCCGAACTGTGCAATTTCTCTGACCCTCCAGGGATAAATCTGGGTAACCCTCTGCTGTCCTTCAACCGTCATTCCTTCTTTTGAAAGCTGGGGGGGCAGCGTTGCATCCACACTAACAGTATATAAATAGACGGGGACCTTCTGGGCCCTGTGCCGGATCTCTCTAAAGGTATCCATTTTGCTCATGAGGTCATAGACTTCCTGTTCTATTTCCTGAGCTGCTTCCGAATCTTCTGAAATTTCGGACAGGTCCTTGAATTTATCAATTTTTGTTACCACAAGGGCGTATGACTTCTCACTTCCCAGGGTATCAATAAGCCGCGAATAAAGCCCGAACAGTCGGGTCAATTCTTTTCTCCCTTCCTGCTGGTAGTTAAGGAGGTAATCCCCATCCACCAGAAATATGATTTCACCGGCTGTTTCCATTTTTTTGTAGATGGAGGCAAGAATTAAATTGTGGAATTCTCCCCTGAGTTCCTTTGCATAGTTTTTCTTCAGCAGTTCCAGAAAGCTGATTGTCCCTATTTGCCTGTAAATGGTATTCGCGTTAAAACGTTCAAGCTTTTCCGTCAGGTTTTGGACAGCTGAGGCGTATTTTTCGGGTTCGAGATCTTCTGTATATTCCCCACTGTAATCGACAAAGGAGAATTCTATCGGAATCGCTCCTTTTTTCCCGGATAACTCATACATTGCCATATCAGCACGGCCGGTGCTCTTTGGCATGTTTCCTGCTTCCAGTTCTGCCAGCATTGATTCGATTCTCAGCCTGTTTTCGTTCACTTTAGAGAGATTTCCCTGCATGTCATATGAAATAATAATTTCCCGGTGAGTGCCGTCGTAAAAATTAACAAAGTGGTTGTATAGGGCAAGCAGGAGAAGGGTTTTACCTGACCTCGAAGGCCCGTATACAAAGACCTCTGAAATCCGGATGTCGCTTATAAGTTTTGTTGACATCAACAGGGCAAGCACTACCAGAAGGGCAAAACCCAGATTTTTTGGCTCTTCTGCGCCGCTTTCGAATAACTGTTGAACCCTTTCAATAGAGAGGGGGGACATGAGTCCCAGCAGCTGGACGAAGAGGTATACCGCCAGGGCAAAAAAGAAGAGCCGGGACCCTGCCCTTGTATATCCTGTAAGTGTATTGAACCTGTTATTGTAAAGAGCCCGAAAGTCCAGCAGGCCTCCTGCCAGGAGACCAAAAAGCAAACCGTTTGTATTTAAAACTCCCGGATAAAAAGAAAGAGCATAAAGGAAAGGCAAAAATGTCGCAAATAAAAAAAAACTTCCTTTCCTTGACTGTTCATGTAAAGCCAGCCCTAAAGCGCTTGTAATAAAAAATGCCGGCAAAAAACTCAGCAAAAACGCACCTATCCAGGAAGTTACCGGAAACTCGATCGTCCTTGATAACTTTAAAAAAAGGAAGGATAAAAGCAGGACAAAAGCTATTGCCAGCAGTTCAAAGAACAGTTTCCTGTTGCTGTGGATCCTCATTTTTCGAAGCCTCTCCCCTCATTTTTCAAGGCTTTTCTTATGCTTTTTTCCTCATACAGTTCGTTGATCCTTGCCCCGACGTTTATCCCTTTCTTTTCCTGGTTTGCCAGTTCTCCTGCTTCCTTCAGGTCAAAAAGAGCTTTTCGGGTCACGTATTTTCCTTCCTGGAGTTTCAGCACGTGGTGCAGCACGTTATCTTTCTTGTTTTCATATATCTCCCAGAAACCTCCTCCCGCGGTAAGGGGGGAGATATTGTCCAGGAACCCTGCAGCTGAAAAGAAGGTCAGGGAAATGTCCCACGGCCTTGTGTGGTTGTGGGTGGCAAGCCTGGCGTCATTGCTGTTGCTCAGGGCAAGAATTCCGTTTATTTCTTCTTTGATTGTATCAGCTATGGGTTCGCTTGCAATCCGGCTTGAGATGTATGAGGACCTGGAAGAAACAACCAGGGCGGCTTTTCCTAAATTCCAGCGCTCGGTGGTGTTTATCGGGATCATCAAGTTGTGGATCCCGAGTTTATAGTTTTCTATCAGATTTTTGTAAGTAACCAGTATTTCGTTAATGAGTTTGTCAAGTTCGCGTTTCCCGCCCTCGTCCCAGTCAAGGTCCTTCATATCGGAACTTGCGTCAATCAGGGAGAGGATTTTGGGGTTTACGTCCCCGAATTTTGTCATGTAAAGGCTGCTGAAGGTCTTGCTGCCCGAATTTTTAATGTTACTGATCTTTGTGAAATCTTCATAAAATTTCTCATAGTAACGGTTCAGGTCTCTCCTGTAAACAATTGTTTCTTCGGTCAGGTCCTCGAGCTTCTCAAACATAGCGGAAAGGGTATTTTTCTCCCCCAGGCTCTCTTCCAGCGTCTGGAAATCTGCCTCAACTCCCTTCAGCTTCCCGAAATAGTCTTCTTTTTGCAGGTACTTCCGGGTCAAAATCTCCCTTAACAGGCTTCTTAGTTTTGGCCTGTCTCCGGACTTAAACACCTGCTCGATTTCATCAATATCGACGTCTTTTTCGTCAAGGTCGGGGAAAAAGGAATTCAGGATCGTGTTTTTTAGTTCTTCGGATTTTTTATTGTGGTTTTCACTCAGGAAATTTTCGTGGACAAAAAGCTCGAAGGGAGCATTTATCCGGACGTACTCCTTTCCGGATGTTTTGATATAATCTTCCATGCTCCGCTTCTGCGCTTCAAACTTTCTGAGAGCCTTTTTTTGATTGCCCTTTATGGCTCCTATCATTTTCTCTTTAAATCCGCCTTTTTTAGTTCTGTCAATCCTGTATTCATAGTAATAGTAGAGGGAAATTGATTCTACGAGTCTGGAAAGGGCTGAGAGGTCCAGTTCGAGTTCATGAGAGAAGGTATCGATTTCTCTCTGGAGTTCAGGGACTCCTGACAGACGCAGCCAGCTGTCTTTGTCTCCGCTTTTAATATTTCCTGCTTTAAAATTGCTGACAAATAAGTCAATTTTTGTTTTCAGGCTCTGCTCATGTTCCTGAATACTTTTTAATTTCTTTTTCTTGACAAAGTACTGTTCAAGGTCTCTATCATTATCGTTTAACGTCTTGTCAATAGCCTTTTCAACCCTGGACTGCAGTTGTTTGAGGGAAACCTGCTCAGCCTGTTTACTTTCAATTCCGGCTTTTGCTTCCAGGCTCTCTTCTTTGAGGCTTCTGGCTTTTGCATTTAAGCGGTCGACAACGGATACAAGCTCCTGTTTGCCTTTGAGGACATTGATGAGCACACCTCTTGCAGCTTCCTCTTCGATGCCTGCAACCCGTTTGAAAAGCTTTGCTGTGTCTTCTATGCCTGAAAGAGCCTCAGGAATTAGCCGAAATAGCTTTTTGTCGTTTTCGTCTTTTAATTCGTCTTCCTTTACGCTGCTGGTAAAAGCTTTTACCTTTGAGATGAATTCCAGAAGATTGTCATAGCTGGTGATTTTTTCGATCCCGCCATCCGATGAGATGTTGTTCTGTATATAAAATTCGACAGCTTCAGGGCTCTGGTAATTGAGGAGTTTTCCAATTTCGTTTTTCCAGATTTTTTCGACGTTTCCATATTCCTTTCTAATAAAGTCGGAATCCATCTTTGTGGGAGGCATTTCTTTGAACTGATCGAAATTGTCCAGCAGGGCTTTTACAGCCCGGTTTATTTCTTTTCTGGCAGTAGTGATATTTTCGAGTTCCAGGATGATTTCTTCATATTGTTTTTTCAGGATTTTGAGCTCTTCTACCGGGTACTCAATTATATGGGCATCTGCAAAAATAAACGAGGAATAAAGGCTTTTTGAGTCGCTGAGGTTAATATCCCCTTTTTCGATATGGAATAAATTTGTCAGGATGTGAGGGAACATGGCGTCGAATTCATGCACTTCCAGCCGCGCCTCTTCTCCTTTTTTATAGCCTGTAGGCCCAAGGGAGGTCAGGATTACATAGTTGAAAAGCCTCTCGTTCAAATTCAGGTATTCGAGTTCTGTAAGTGCAATTGCTGCGTTTAACTGCTCCTTTTCCCCTTCTTTTGTCGTGGGGATTACCGCAAAGAGCCAGATCTGGGTAGCCTCTCCTCTCAGAGCCCGGATATATCGGGCAAGGTCGATAAACATCCCTGACCCTGTGCCGCCCCCAAGCCCTACAATGATTGCCGTCGTCCCGGTATTCGGAAAGGTAGGAAACCCGCTTGCCTGTCCCTGGCTCAGGACTTTATAAAAAATTGCCTTTGAAATCGCCCTTCTCCGGTGCACGCCTCCACCAAAATCATCAATCAAAAAAGGGTCGATTGTCCTCAGTTCCTCAAAACTCAGGCCGAATTCTCCCTCGTCGTTCAACCACCAGGTCTTAACAGCGGGATCCGATTTCCTGTCCTTTATCTTTGTTGCGACCTCCCGGCTTGCCAGGTCAGAGACCTGGTTTATATTTGCCAGGGCAGGAAGGTAATAGTACTGGTATTCAATATTTCCCCTGGCTCCAATTTCATTAATCCCAGCCTTGATCTCGCTTCTTTGCACTTCATCTTCTACTTTTTCATTTGCATCCGTATCCATGGTGTAGATCCGGAGCCGCCTGCCGGAGGCAAGGTAATTGCCAAGGATCCATTCGTGGTTGCAGATTTCCCTGCACAGGCGTTTTCCACAGCCCCCAATCCCCACAATTGTCAGGTCCGTAGGGAGCTGCAGTGCAGAATAAGTACTTTCCCTTGCGTTCATTCCTCTTCCTCCTCTCCGGAATTTCCAGTTCTTACCCCCAGTATAAAGCTCACAGCCGCAATGCCAAGTCCGGCGATCACATAGCTCCAATTAAAAGAATTTTCTTTTTTCTTGATTAGATAGTCCGCAATTTTGTTTGCCTCGGTGACAAGTCCCCTGTCGAACATGTCCTGCAGGTACACAGCAAAAAAAGAGTCGTCGATGAGCGTCAATTTCTGTCTGAATGCTTCGATTTCGGGAACAGAAATCGAAAACGTGCGAGTATCACTTTCTTTTATGGAGTTGCCTTCTTCATCGGTCAACCGGATCCTGTAGTGGGCATATCCTGTACGCTTCGGGTTGTATTTTACAAGGGTAAGCTTCTCATACTGCTTGACCTCGGTAATTTCGGGGACCTGGCCTTTTAGCTGGACAACGATTTTGTTCTGCCCTTCTTCAATGGGAAGCACAAAGTGGCTTTCATTGCTTTGAAGGTCCAGGTCCGTAAAATTGTATATCGGCTGGTCGTCATATTTCATCAGGTCCGTATCAAAATAGATATAATCCGCAGCAGCTGGAATGCTGTTAATTGTCAGGACGCCGCTTATTACCTGCTTCTCCTCAACTTCTGCCGGCAGCTCCCCTTCTACCTGGACCTGGCTTGCCGATGCAAGCCCCGAAAGTATGAACTGAAAAAAAAATAGAAAACATAACGTTGTCACGTAGGCCTTATGACCTGCTCTCATACTCGATACCCCCTCTAAAAAATATAATGATACGATCTAAAACCCTATTCAATGTATTCATGTAGCAATAAATAACTTTTTTTTTAAGAATTCTTATAAAGAAACATTGATATTAATTCAATTCTGTTTAGCTGAATTATTCTATTGATTTGAATCGAAATAAAAGAGTATATTTTGCTTTCAAGGAGTTTTGTCTTCAAGAAGACTGCATCTCATACGAGGCACAATATACAGGATATATTCGAGAAATATTGGTACAGCAATATTACGGTGAGATCAAGGACTTTGCCATTCTTTCAACCGGATCAAAAAAATAGAGAAACCTAAACTTGAAAAACTCTTGGGAACGCCTGAAAACTCTCCAGAGGAGGGTCAGCAAGAAACAGAAGGGTTGAAACAGAAGGGTTGAAACAGAAGGGTTGAAACAGAAGGGTTGAAACAGAAAGGTTCTAAAAACCGGAAAAAAGCTGTCAGATACCCCTTTTGCTCTGAATTTCTCTCAACCTTTTTTTCCCAAGCTCAACAATATTCATCAGTTCCTTATACTCATTTTCGGAAATCATACTTCCGGAAGATAGGATTTTTATAAAACTCCCATCCGAATACAGTAAGACTCCGTCCCAGGAAGTGAAATGCAGGCCTGAGAGGTACTCACATGGAAGCTCCCATTTAGGGGTTACATTTTCAAAACCTTGAAAATAGTATGAAATAATTCCGTTTTTTAAATGAGGGGTAAATTTCAGGATCACAGTAGCCGTGTTTTCACCTCATAAAACCTCAGCAGGAAACCCGTTAAATCTTTAGATTTAGCGGGTAGTTGACATGGTGATCATAGAAAGCACTAAAAGGGCAGGGTAAAAAGAAAATTTCCGTTTTTAAGGTCCCTGGGGAACCTTATAAAAAAGGAATTTTAAAAACCTATTTCGGTTACTTTTTCTCCTTTTGCACTGGTAACGGTTGCAGAGATGTCTTTAAATTTTGGGATCCCTGTACCGCCTGTTTCATCCGAGACCAGCATATTGGACCAGGGGCTGTTGGGCATATACGCAATGCCCCTGTGAGAGGGCTCGTATCCGGATTCTTCCGCCCTGACCACAATCGTTCCGAAAGAGTTTTTCAGGACTACGGTGTCGCCTTTTTTTATGCTCAACTGTTTGAAGTCGGCAGGGTCCAGTTTTATTACGGCAGAGCGGTCCCTGTAATCTTCCCCAAAACGGTTTTCGATCATCGCTTTGTCCTGAAAGATGTCCCTGTAAGTTACAACCTTTACCTTTATTTCAGGGGCTTTAAGAAAAGATCCGAAATCCATCAGAGGGCCTCCATTATCTTTTTGAGAACTGCTTCATCCGAAAGCCGGGTTGTTTCAACAACAGGTTTAAAGTTTACCTTAACCCCGTCCATACGCGTGGCACTCCCTCCTGACTCCACCCCGCTGATTGCAGTGTTGATATAGACCTTTGCACTTTTGGAAGTAAGGGTTTCGCAGGGGTCCATTGAGATGACGGGAATTTCAAGCAGGTTCTTTGCAACAGACCTGGGAAGGCTTGAAAGCGGATCCGAACCGATGATAAGGGCTGCATCCACAGTTTTTGCTTTAAGGGATTCAACGATTGAATATTCGGGTCCGTGCTTCACAATCCCTTCTTCAAACTTTACACTGTTCACATGCCCTGTTTCCTCAAAGAGGTTTTCATTAAAGCCCCGCATGTTGTAGTGCCCTACCATAGGTATCAGGTGGAAATTTGCTTTTTCGTTCAGGACGTCCATGAGCCGGACAAGGGGCTCAAGGTTTTCCAGGGAGTAGACCAGGCCAAGCCCTACAAAGACCACGCCGAATTTTGCCCCTTTCAGGATATTCGCCAGTTCAAGAATTCTTTTAGGGGGGAAGTTGTAGGATGTTTTCGGAAGCTTTCCGGAAAGCCCTGCAATCAGAGCGTCGATGAACTCGGCATCTCCTCCCGGAGGGATCTGGAAGAAATAGTTCCCGCAGATCTTTGCGGTATGGGACTTCCGGACATCTATTGCAATTGCGGTCCTCTCCTCTTCCCAGCCCCGCTGCTTTTCAGTTCCTCTTGGGAAATAGGAATGTTTCGAAAGGTGACGGGGATGAGAGTCCGACGGGTCTGCCCCCCAGAAAATAGTAACATCGGCTTTATTCCTTACATCATCAAGAGTACATACCTTGAACTTGTTTTGAAGGAGAGCTTCAACCACACGTCCCTGGCAAAATGAGGAAGTATCGTCAAGGGTTGCACTGGTTTTTCTTGCAAGCTCTATTGCAAGTTTCTGGGTCTCATTGGTAGAAGTCCCAAGCCCGAAAATCAGGGGGTTTTTTGCATTCTTCAGGATAGCTGCAGCCTCACTGATTGCAGTTGCTTCATCTACAGGCTTATCGTCGACCCGAAAAACTGCACTTTCCCGGCCTTCTTTCATGTGGGCTACGCCTACCCTGCAGGCGGTATAGACCTTGTTTACTATGTTCTTTTCAGACTCGACCTCGATATCGTCGCAGAGCATTCCGCAGCCTGTGCATACGTAATAATTTTTCTCCATCCTCTCACCTCACACAAACTCGATTGCCTCTACAGGGCAGGTTACTATACAGCCGTTACAGAGGATCTTGTTCTTTCCGAATCTGCGGCACTCCCCCACATTCTGGGCTTTGACAATTCCGTCTTCGATGGTCAGGATCAGTTTACTGGCGCTCTTTGGAGCATTGCCCGAACCGACTCCGTAAGGGTCATTTGCAACATTGACAGGGCAGGCAACCACACAGTTTCCGCAACCAAAACAGAGGTCTTCATGCACTATAAGTCCGGTTTCGGTTGCTCCTTCCGACGGCTTGAAGAGGCCGCTGATCTTTTCGTAGCTTTCTTTGTATTTAGGTTCCTCTTTCAGGGGCGGGCAGTCCTCAGGGGTCAGCTCGCGGGCCATAAGGGCAACTGCAAACGCCATACAGGAGGTTTTTCCACATTTTTTGCAGTTAGTCTTTGGAAGCATCTGATAGAGTTCCATTGCATTTGTCATTCCAGGTCACCCTTGAGTCAAATTTATCCTATTGTTAATTTATTAAAGAGATAGCAGGTCAATACCACACCAGGTCAATAGTGTTATGTACAGGCCAATAGTGTGAACCGGAAATTTCTTCTTGAAGAATATCCGGTTTGAAAGAAACGCTGTCCAGGAATCTTGAGTGTCTAAGAGCATTGAAGTACAATGTCAATAGATTCAGTTAAAGAGATGAATGTAATCCACCTTAAACTATTGCTTTTTAATTCTCAATGTTAATTTTTAAATTCTCAATATTAATTTTAATTTTCAGTGTTAACAGCCTTCAGAGACTCCAGGCCCTCAAATAAGGTTCTTGCATTTTGCAGGCTGAAAGACAGGCATTTCAACTTAAGTGAAAAGATTAGAGTGGGGCTGGAAGAGGACAAAAAGTATTTATATAAATTGTCCCCTCCCGCCTTCGCTAATAGTATTTAAAGCTCGTTTTAGGAGCAGGTCTGGCAGAACAAAGTCAGATCAGGAAGGCTTAAAGAAAAGTTCACAGTGGCAGTTCCCGTCTCTTTCAATTTCATCTTTATGATAGATACAGGGACAAACTATCTTTTTATCCTCGGTCTCGTCCCCGGTTACTATCCTGCAAGGACAATAGCGCCTCCCGAACTTTTCAACCCTTGAAGCAAGTCCGTCAAGAACGTAATCAAGAGCTTCTTTATCCGGGTTAAGCCTGTAGCCTGCTTTGCTTGCGTATTTTTCTGTCCATTCATACATCTTATCTTTTACTTCATCATGTTCACTCATGTAGAGTTCCCTCCTGTTTTTGTAAGAGTGATACTGGTTATTTGTGAGAAGGTCATACACGGAAATATTATTAGAGAGTCAGGTGCATTCCTGTTCTTGCACAATTACCGTAGATATGTCTCACATACAGGTTTCTTAAGAATTATTTTAAACACCTGCTCACAGGAAATTCCCGCATATATAATAAATTATTAAGTAACAATTCGGCACTGACTGATAGATTACGGATTAAGTTCTCAAACTATAAAATCAATTGGTGAGCATCATAATCTTCGCTAAGCCAGTCTTAGGTTACCCGATTAAATTAACCGGATTCTTTCCCGGGAACTTAAACACAGGCTTTAACAGGAATCTATAAGTTAATATAGATATAACTATTATATCAGGATATAAATATTAAGTGCAGTATATTTTTAAGGTCGTAAATATGCCTTCAAAATAACACGGATTAAACAGATTGTACTCAGGTTAAATAGCTCAGCATACAGTATTAAATGATGTAGTGTAAAAAATGATGTGGTGTAAAACTATTCTGCTTATCCGGGCGCAGGACTGGGGTTACCTTATAATGAGATTACAGTTGCCTTGAAATATTTCTGCTCTTGCCTGCAATGAGGCTGAAGGAAGGCAAACCCGGAAAGCCACTGGCAAAATAACACTAAAAAGGCTATTGAGTCTGAATTCTTTCTCATAGGGTTGCTGGTCAGAGGCTCAGAAAACTTTTACAAAATAAAGGTTTTGATTTTGTACAAAACGACTACATTTTTATCCTGTTTGAGGGAAAATTTATATTGAGATTTATAAAACACAAAGTCCACAAATGCCCGTAAAGCTTAAAGAAAAGCCTTTCCAGGTTCTTGCAAAAAATTCGCTGAACCAGGGCTACACAGGACCTTACTTTTTCTGCATGGAAGGAAATCATGTGCAGGAAAGCTTTCCGGAATTATAATTCTTATATTTTAACTTATAACTTATATACTAATACACATCAAAAAATATATCAGAACTCGATCCCTAAGAATATTCATAGATATAAGGAGTTAAAAAGCATGCGAATCGGAGTCTACATTTGCCATTGCGGACTGAATATTGCGGGAGTAATTGATGTTTCAGCCCTTGAGGAAATGGCGAATAAACTGGAAGATGTGGTGCTTTCCCGGGATGTACAGTTTTTATGTTCCGATTCCGGACAGGAAGGCATCATTAAGGATATAAAAGATTACAAGATCGACAGGGTTGTGGTAGCTGCCTGTTCCCCCAGGCTGCACGAAAAAACCTTCAGGCATGTCATGGAAAAGGCCGACCTTAACCCTTACCTTATGGAAATGGTAAACATAAGGGAGCAGTGCTCCTGGGTGCATGCAGACGACCCGCAGATGGCGACCCAGAAAGCTTTTGACCTGATAAGGATGGGGGTTGCAAAAGCCCGGTTCCTCAGGGAACTGAGTGCAACAAGCTCAAAAGCCAGCAGAAATGTCCTTGTCATAGGTGGAGGGGTTGCAGGAATCGAAGCAGCCTTAAACCTTGCAGAAGCCGGTTTTCCCGTAACCATGGTAGAGAGGGAGTCTACAATCGGGGGCAAAATGGCCCTGATGAATGAAGTATTCCCGACAAACGACTGCTCTATCTGTGTGCTTGCTCCCAAAATGACGGAAGTCCAGAACCACCCGAATATTACTCTTTACACATATTCCGAGATTACCGATATTTCAGGTTCGGTCGGAAAATTCCACGTTAAAGTCAAACGCAAACCAAGATTCGTGATTGAAGACAAATGCAAGGGCTGCGTTGACCTCTGTGCCGGGGTTTGTCCCGTAGAAATCGAAAACCCCATGAATTACGGGATTGGAAAGACCCGGGCTATCTATATGCCAATCCCCCAGTCCGTCCCGCAGGTAGTACTCATTGACCCTGACCACTGTGTGGGCTGCGGGCTCTGCCAGCAGGCATGTCCTGCAGAAGCTGTGGATTATGAACAGAAGCCCGAGGAAATTGAATTCGAAGCAGGAGCCGTAATCGTTTCTACAGGCTACCAGCTCTTTGACGCCTCCAGGAAAAAGGAGTACGGGTTTGGGAAATACCCCGATGTCATAACGAATATGCAGCTTGAAAGGATGCTGAACTCAGCAGGACCCACAGGCGGAAGAGTCCCTGTACCTTCTACCGGCAAGCCCCCAAAGAGTGTTGCATTTATCCAGTGTGTGGGGTCAAGGGACAAAACCGTAGGCAACGAACACTGTTCAAGGGTCTGCTGCATGGCAGCTCTCAAGAATTCCCAGATGATCAAGGAGCGTTACCCTGATACCGATATTACGATCCACTACATAGATATCCGGGCTGCAGGGGAGATGTACGAAGAATATTACAACAGAACCCAGGGAATGGGCGTTGACTTCATCCGCGGAAAGGTTGCCGAGGTCTATGCCGGCGAAGACGGAAGACCGGTTGTACGTTACGAAAATACCCTTGAGTCCAGGGTTGAAGAAGAAGCCCATGACCTTGTTGTGCTTTCCACGGGCTACGAGCCCAGCAAGGCCGCAGAGGGAATTGGCAGAATGCTTAATCTTTCGAGGCGGCCTGACCGCTTCTTTGCAAGTGCCCACCCGAAAATGCGCCCTGTAGATGCACCGGTAAGCGGGGTTTTCCTTGCAGGCTGCGCCTCGGGTCCCAAAGAAATCCAGGTCTCCATAGCCCAGGGCAGTGCCTGTGCTTCCAAAGTTATGCAGCTCCTTGGCACGGGCGAACTTGAAGCCGACCCCATGGGCGCTCATGTTGACACGGAAAAGTGCATAGGTTGCAAGACCTGTGTGGAAGTCTGCAAGTTCGGAAAGATCAGCATTGTCGACAAAAAAGCTGTTGTGGACGAGGTATCCTGTTACGGTTGCGGGGACTGCAGTGCAGCATGCCCTGTAGGGGCAATTCAGATGAGGAACTTTGAAAACGAGCAGATCCTTGCGCAGGTCCGGGCTGCAACCGCCCATAAGTCCCAGAGCCCCTTTGTTGTGGCTTTCCTCTGTAACTGGTGCAGTTATGCCTGTGCAGACCTGACAGGGATGTCGAGGATCCATTACCCGACAAACATCAGGGTCATCCGTACCATGTGTTCTGCAAGGGTAAACCCGGAATTCGTGCTTGAAGCCTTAAAAGGCGGAGCTGATGGGGTGCTTGTTGCGGGGTGCAGGATGGATGAATGCCACTACATTCACGGAAACTTTGATGCGAAAAAACGCATGGATGTCTTAAAAGAAATCATAAAGGAAATAGGGCTTGACCCGAAAAGGCTCAGGACCCTCTGGATCTCGGCTGCCGAAGGAGAACGTTTCTCGAACACGATCACCGAGTTTGTAAAGGAACTCAAAGAAATAGGGCCCATAGGGACCGAACTCAAGCGGGAATGTACGGGAACCGGACAGGAGGAGGTGGTACAGTGAGCGAGAAACATCCCGAAGAGTGCCCCGAAGAGTGCCCAGAACAGGAAACTCACGTATGCGGTGGGTGCTGCTGCGGAGCCGGAGAAAACGAAAAGCCCGACACCGGTGAAAATGAATCAGGGAAATTTGAGTCTGAAGAATCCGGATCAGAGGAATTCGAATTAGAGGAAAAGGAAGTAGCAGTGTCCGGAGAAGGTGAAGGTGAAAACCAGGAAAAGATCACGGTTACAACCAGCATGGACCTGCAGGGGACCCATTTCCTCTATACGCAGGCGACTGAGAAGTCCCTCAAGACCCTCGATTACGACTACAAGCGCTGCAACGGCTGTGGGATCTGTGTGGAGATCTGCCCCACAAAAGCCCTTGAACTGGGACCCATGCATGAGATTGCAACCGGGCTTGATGCCCCTCCTGTGATGATGGACCTTGATAAATGCACCTTCTGCAGGATGTGTGCAAATCTCTGTCCCGTGCACGCCATTTCCTTCGAAGCCGTGGGAGAGGTCCCTGATGAAAAGCAGTATCCAAAATATGATACGTATGTAAATATCAATGAGAAATGTCTCCCCTGCCTCCTCTGTGAGGGAGCCTGCCCGCAGGATGCAATAGAGGTCGAGTTCACCTTCCCGACAAAAGAAGAGATCGCTCCCTTTAAGGAAGGGGTAGAGGGTGAAATTGAAATCGATACTGAAAAATGCAACTTCTGCGGAATCTGTGCCCGGTTCTGTGACGCCTTTCTCCTGCTTGAGCGCGAACCTACCCCTGAGAACCCTGTACCTTTTGAGCAGCTCCTAGTTGATACGGACAAATGTGACTACTGTGTGCTCTGCCAGGACATCTGCCCGGAAGAGGCAATAAAGGTTAAAGGGGAGCGCCCCTGCGAAGCCCCGAAGGTGGAAGGCAAAGTTAAGGTTGACGAGCTGAAATGCACGCAGTGTGCCCGCTGCCAGGCTGTCTGCCCCTACGAAGCTGTTGACCTGCAAAAGCCCATGGAAGGGAAATTGAGCCTTATTGAGCTTAACCTGAAAGAGTGCGATCCCCAGGGCTGTCGCGGCTGTTTTAACGTCTGCCCCTCGGAACTCTGGTACGTGCCGACAGACCCTGAAGACCCGCGAAAGATTGCTTTTGCCGAAGATTTCTGCATGTATTGCGGGGCCTGCGTGAAAGCCTGCCACCTTGCAGCCATAAAAGTAGAAAGATCTGATGTCCACCACACAGAGATCCCGGATACACCCTGGGCTGCCCAGTGGAGGGATGCAATCGAGTCCCTGAAGACAGGAATCAGGAAAGGAGTTGACCGGGCCGTCTTCAGAGAGACTGAAACCCTCAAAGCCCAGAAGTTTATGGGCATAGAGTTCCCATGCACCGATGAGGAAACACTTGCAGCCGTTCAGGCAAAAATCGATTCACTCATGCCTGCCCTTAAGAGTGCAAAGGTCAGGAAACTCTGGGAAACCGACTCTCCGGAAAACGCCTCTGCAGCCGTGAAAAAGAAAATGGAAAGCTGAATTGAAAGCTGAATTGAAAGCTGAATTGAAAGCAGAATGAAGTTAAAAGGCAATCGCCTGCCAGGCTAACAGAAGGAATACAAAAGAAGGGCGGCTGAAGAAAAACCGATTGATGCAGATGCAGAAGACAAAAACCTGAGGCTGAATGGTATTTTTCGGGATCTCAGCCTCAGGCCCTGCACTTTTCACTTATAATCATTACCGGTACCTTGCAGTGCCGGACAACATTTTCTGCCACACTGCCGAGCAGTAGCCTGTCCAGCCCTGTCTTGCCGAGAGTTCCCATAACAACAATATCCATCTCATTCTCTTCGGCATAACGGATCAATTCGGTAGCCGGATGCCCTTCAAGCAGGATGGGCTTCACATCGACCCCTTCCATCTCTCCTGCTCTTTTTACATAACTAACGGCCGCATGTCCTTCTTTTTTCAGGGCTTCATTCATCCTTTCCCAGTCAAAATCCACAGCCATCGAAGAGAAATAATCCGTGGACACCACATATACAGCATAAACAGTCCCCCTGTTCAAACGGGCAAGCTCTATCGCATTGTTAGCAGCCATCCTGGAACAGACCGAACCGTCGGTTGCAATCATTATTTTCTTGAAACTAGCGACTCCCATCAAACAACACCCAATTACACTATGTGCCTGTAAGAAATATAATTGCATCGGGGTTTAGAGGATGAAAGGAATTCAAAAATCTGGTTTTTTTTTCTGTTTTCCAGAGATAATACTCTCCGCAGGTGGTTTCAGGAGGCTTGGAGTGAAGATGGACAAGGCGCTTGAAAAACTGGGAACGCCCCTTCATAAGTTTCCGATGGATGATACGAGCCCGGCGCCTTATACGCTGGTTTTGCTGGATTGAAAGGGGAAATCAGGTCTTTCAAGGTATTCTGCCTCTTTTTCCGGGGTTTCGGCCCAATACCATAACTCTCATTCCGCCTTTTTTGCAGGAGAGGGCGTTTGATTAACGAAAAAAGAACGAAATAATGAAATAAAGAAATAAATACTGAAATAATGAAATAAATAATGAAATAAAGAAATAACTAACGAAATAAAGGATGAAAAAATAAAAGAAAGAAAGAAATAAAGAACGAAAGAATGAAATAAAAAAAGAAAAGTGTGGAGGAACAGAAGACTGGGAAGAGGGAACGAAATTAATTATTACAGGAAGTTTTGATTAACGACAAAACTATACTTCTATATATGGGAGGAAATTATTGTATAATTTATGGAAGACTCACCCAAGAATTCCCCCTCCACCTGGAAACAAAATGTTCTATTTTTGAAAGATCGTGAAGTAAATCCTGATATATTGATTGGAGTATTGATGCATTTATTCCTTATTCTTTGCCTGATAATTTTACTATACCTGTTAGCAAAACAGTTCCTGTTAATTCACTAAGTAAATTTTCCCTGAGCTAAAGACTCAGGGTTTTCCTGCTGAGGGTTTATGAAACTGTACCGGCGAGATTCAGAAAAGGTCTGCCTCCAGTCTCCTTCCGCAGGCCGTGTCTCATGGCGTCCGGGTTGATGATGGACAAGGCGCTTGAAAAATTGGGGGCGCAACTTTAAAAGTTTCTGATGGATTTTGCGGCTCCGGTGCCTTAGGCGTTGATTTTGCTGGACTTAAAGGGAAAATCCCGAATCCGGCGTTTCCATTTTTGCTTCGGTAGATAAGGGGTGCCGGGGTTTCTATTGGCTTTCAGGCACCAGGGTTCTCACCGGTGGTGTCAGCCGAGTTACAGCTCGGTAGGGCTTTGAAGTGGGAGGCGGAAACCGAAGATACTGTATTTTCCGTATTCACTTTTGACCCAAACATCTCCTCCATGGAGTTCAACCAGTTTCTTGACAAGGGATAGGCCCAGTCCTGTGCCTTCAGGCTTCTTTTCAGTGTACCTTTCAGTGGACCCCAAAACCTGGGAAAATGGTTTGAAAAGTTTTGGCAGGTCTTCTTCCTTTATTCCTATGCCTTCATCTTCAACCTCGAATTGCATAAACTCTTCAGCTACTCTGACTCTTATGGTAATGTTTCCCCCCTCAATGGAGAATTTGTTTGCATTCCCTATAAGGTTGTACAGTATCTGCTTTAACTTACCACTGTCCGCTTCCACAATTCCAACATCATGTTCTATGTCGGTGCTGATAGTTATTCCCCTGCCGCTTGCAGCCGGCCTCATAACTTCTGCGATCTCCTTAACTATCAGGGGGACCGAGACCTTCTCATACTGGAGTTCCATTTTTCCTGCTTCTGCTTTTGATAAGTCAAGTATGTCATTGATGAGGCCGAGCAGATGCTTGCCGCTTACGGATATGTTTTTTGCATACTTCATCTGTTTTTCATTTAAGGGTCCTGCGAAATTCTCAATAAGCAGATCGGAAAATCCAATGATAGCATTAAGAGGTGTTCGGATTTCATGGCTCATACCTGCCAGGAATTTGCTTTTAGCAGTGTTTGAAGCCTCAGCAAGTTCCTTTGCTTCCAGAAGAGTATGCTCCATTCTTTTCCTCTCGGTAAGGTCTATTTCCATGGAGAATATCTCAAACTGGTCTTCAGGTACCTGGACAGCCGAATAGCTGGAAAATACAGGGATTTTTTCCTCCTTCTTCGTTAAAAAAGTATTTTCCGATGCACTGACATAAGTCCTATCTTTTTGCATGGAACCGATGATCTTTAAAAAATCATTTTTATTTTCACAGGGGACTATAAGTTCAGTCAGTTTCTTCCCCATGGCTTCATTTTTGGGATACCCATACATTTTTTCGCTTGCAATATTCCAGTAAATTACGGTACAATCCGGATCAAAGCCCTGGACTGCAACCTCCGGTACATTGTCAATAAAATTCTGAAATTTTAGTTCACATAGGTAAAGTTTTTTCTCCTGAGATTTAACAGTTCTCAATAGGCCTACCTGCCTGTTGAGAACCATATATACGATATTGGCAATCAGAAGAACCAGAATAAATGTGAGTGCCTTAATAAAAGTTACATCACCGGGAGTGAGTCCATTTACAAGGACACTTTCAAGCCAATTTGCAATATACAACCAGGTACGATAAAGGACTAGAAAAAAAAGCAAAATTGTTGTCACAGCTACAGAATATGGTTTTGCGAACCATTCCTTTAGCCGGAGTGGGTCCATGTCCTCTTGATCGCTTTTCATTGCCATAACTCCCGGTAATGCAATTTACGAAAAATAATGAATCTCCGCCGTGCTGATACAAATTTATTATATTTTGCTGCAGTTGTGTTATATACTAAAAATGTTATATATGTTTATGCCATTATCGGTGCCCTTTTCAGAGGACTAGCTATATATCAATTATGTCGTAAAATTAAAGGAGAGTCTATAATTCCCGATATAGAGTCAGTATCAACTCATCTGAATATTTTTCTTTTCTTGATACTGGTAAATTCACTTTTGTCAAGATTTGCAGTTGTAACCTCTCCTATCTCACCTGCACCCGGCGTATCCAGTATGTATTTTGCAGTCGCTTTTATGATCGTTTTCACTCTCTGGTATGGAATATGGGGAGGGATTTCTGCTTATCTTGGCTGTATGATAGGAGCAGGAATCCTTGCGGATATGCCCCTTTCATTAAATGTTGTATGGTCACTTGCCGATCTCTGGCAGGTCCTTATACCCCTGATGGCTTTTGCGTACTTCAGGGTTAACATAAGGCTAAGAACAAAACGTGACATGGGGATTTTCCTTTTGTTCGGGTGTCTGCTTAACAACTTTATCGGTGCGATGTGGGGTGCCTTAATGATCGTCAGGGAAGGTATGGTCCCATGGACTGAATTTTTTGTGACATTCGAAGGATGGTTCGTTGGCAATGTTATTACTACACTGGTTATTGTACCATTTTGCCTCAAGTACATCACTCCATATATCCAGCAGACAAAATCTTACGTCCATAATTACTGGATCTGATTATTAGAGTAAGTATGAAAAGAGATATATTGAGAGCTTGAGAATGGAATCTGAAACAGGTAAAAAATAAAAAATAAGAATTAATTATTATTTTTATTCCCTTAAAGGATCATTTAATCAAAAAATTGACTTTGATCAGGGAAAGAAAAATGCCCCTGCACAATGAGCCATCTGTCCCCGCGTTTCTCAAGTACCTCTGTGACCCGGGACGAAAATCTAAGTTTTTGCCCATCTACTTTTGCCTTTAAAACAGCATCAATCGCCACCCAGGCTACGTTGCCGGCTGCTGAAATTGAAGTCCAGTTGTATTCGAGAGCCGGTTCCTCGATTTGAGACCAATCGCGCTCAAACTGAGCTCTTATTTCCTCAAACCCGACACGTTTCTCGTCTGCGCCGGTGCCGTACATTACAACATCGGCATCCGGAGCAATAAGGGACATTGCGCTTTTCAGGTCGCGTCTGGCGTAACTCTCTGTAAATTTATCCAGAACATCCTTAACTGCTTTTTCGGTCACACTATCTGCTTTCATGTATTTTTTCCTCAAAATAATTAGCTAAGGCAGAATAACAGTAAAAGAATTTAAAGATTGTCCTTCGTCGATTTATAGCATTGTTTTATGAGCGGGTTTTTAAGAGCCGGATCTTTTTCGTATGCAAAAGAAGGAATAGAGATGGCTGTGTTTTACGATTCTCTCTACTAAGAGCAATCAAGCTCTACTAACTCATTTTATAATGTAAAAAGAGTCAATAATTACTTCAATCTTATATACAGAGATACCTTTATACATTCTACCACACCTTTTACATTAAGTTTCTTACTGACAATAGCCGATAACTACCAGCGCAGCACCTAAAAGAGCTAAGAGAGGAAACAAGCGCAGAAAGAGGGTTTAAATATAAGAGGAAAAAATAGCGAGCCGATGGGCTTAAAAGTGAAGGAAGAGCAAAAAGAGTTAGATTTGAAGGAATAATTAAAGGACAGCTAAAGGAAAACTGAAGGAAAATTTATAGTGAATTATTTATAGTGAATTAAAAAGGATTAAGGCGCTTCCTGCTTATATTTGGGTGAAAATATGGATAAATACGATTACAGTGAACTTGGGCTGAAAGCCGGGCTTGAAATTCACCAGCAGCTGGATTCTAAGGAGAAGCTTTTCTGCAGGTGTCCTACCCTGATCCGGGACATCGGGGATTCGGACTTCGAATTTTTCAGGTATCTCAGGGCTACGGAAAGTGAGATGGGAGAAAAGGACAGGGCTGCGGTGGAGCAGACAAAGATCAGGAGGAAGTATATCTATAAGGCATATGATACGACCTGCCTTATCGAAAATGATGAAGAGCCACCAAGGGAACTCAATAAGGAAGCCCTGAACATTTCCCTCGGGGTTGCAAAGCTCTTCAACATGAAACCTGTCGACCAGATGCATGTAATGAGAAAGATCGTTGTGGACGGGTCAAATACCAGCGGCTTTCAGAGGACTGCTTTTCTTGCAAGCGATGGGTACATTGAAACCTCGGAAGGCCACTGTGGGATTGACAGCCTTTGTGTGGAAGAGGAAGCTGCCCAGAAAATAGAGGAAATAGGAGACTCAATAGTCTATTCCCTGGACAGGCTCGGGATTCCACTTGTCGAAATTGCAACTGCGCCTGATATCAAATCCCCGAGGCAAGCCCGTGAGGTTGCAGAGTATATCGGGATGGTTCTCAGGTCGACAGGGAAGGTGAAGAGAGGGCTTGGCACGATCAGGCAGGACGTCAACATCTCAATTGCCAGAGGCGCGAGAGTCGAAATCAAAGGAGTACAGGCCCTTGACCTCATAGAAGACATCGTCCGCAGGGAAGTCGAAAGGCAATTGAACCTGCTTTTTATCAGGCAGGAACTCCTTGAAAGAAAAGCCTTTGTTTGCGAGGAGATCTATGATATAACAGGGCTTTTCATGGACACGAAGTCCAAGGTCCTGCAAAAAGGCGTAAAAAAAGGCGCAATCCTTGCCGCCCTCCTCAGGAAATTCAATGGGCTTGTAGGCAAGGAAGTCCAGCCAGGGAGAAGGCTCGGGACTGAGTTTTCTGACAGGGCAAAGACCGCAGGTGTGGGAGGAATTTTCCACACGGATGAACTTCCTAACTACGGGATAACTGAAAAGGAAGTCCAGGCTGTCAGGGACGCTATCGGCGCAAACCCTGAAGATGCTGTCATCATGGTTGCAGACGAACCTGAAAAATCCAGGCTTGCAATTGAGGCAGTAATTAAAAGGGCAAAAGAAGCCTTTGAGGGAATCCCTGAAGAGACCAGAAAGGCTCTTCCGGAAGGAAATTCTGCTTATATGCGCCCTCTTCCCGGCGCGGCAAGGATGTACCCTGAAACCGATGTTCCCCAGATCGAAATCTCACAGGAATATTTTGATTCCATAGAGCCTCCGGAACTCCTGACAGAAAGGGCAAAACGTTTTGTCTCCGAAAGTGGCCTGAATAAAGAGCTTGCCGAAAAAATGGCTTACTCAAAGCATCTGCCTCTCTTTGAGACCCTCCTGAAAACCTACAGGAAGGACGCAAATGTTAACTCAACCCTGATTGCCAGAACCATTTTAGGAATCGTCCCTGAGATCAGGAGAAATGGTGTTGAGACGGACAACCTCACAGATGAACATTTCATTGAGCTTTTTGCAGCCATTTCTAACCAGGAAATTGCAAAAGAAGCCATTCAGGACCTTCTTGCCGCCCTTGCAAAAGAGCCTGAACTGACAGCTCAGCAAGCAATTTCAAAGCTCGGCCTGAGCGCCTTTGATCCCGAGGAAATCGAAAACTTCATTAAAAAGATGGTCCGGGAAAGAGGAGATTTCATCAAAGACAAAGGCCCTGCTGCCCTCGGCCCTCTCATGGGCATTGTCATGAAGGAGTACAGAGGCACGGTTGACGGAAAAGTCCTGAGCCATATGCTGAAAAAAGAGATAGATAACTTTATTAATCAGGGATAAAATCCCTGGTTTTTTTTCTGCATCTGCTTTTCCTTTTATTTCTTTTCCCGTTATTCTTTTATCTCTACTTTTTCGCTTTTATTATTTCCATTTCCCCTTATCTTCTGGTTCTACTTTTCCACTACTTTTTCCTTATATCTTTTGGATCTGTTTTTTCAGTTGTTTTTACTTGCCATTTCGTTCCTACTTAATCTATCTTATTTGTTTTGCATCTTCACGAATTATTTTCAAAAGCAAAAAATATTCTTTGTAGAAAACAAATAAAATAGTCATAAAATCCTGGCAGCTTATAGAAGAGGATATTTACGTAAGTTAACTTTTTATATTAACTAAAAGATCTTCTTACTTACAGCATAAAAATTTAGTTGGTAAGTATGCTCTAATGGTATTTCAAAACCATACGATATCATAAGACTTAATTCCTTTCTGTCGGGGTTGAGCTTGCAAAAGGGGGATAGAAGTATGAAATTATACCTTAGCTCAGCATATCTCAGCTTCATATAGAAACCACCAAAAATGCCACCTTAATATAAAATCTCTTACCAGTAAATGAGGGGCGCGAAAGTTCCTTATTTAACACTGCAAAATCATAACGCTAAGGAGAAAACCCCATGAAAGTACTGCTTGTAGACGACGACCCAGTATTCCTGGAGCTATCAAAAACGTTCTTAGAAGTGTTCCACGACATAAACTCCGATACAGTGGAATCTGCAGGACAGGCTCTCGAGAAGTTAAATGAACTCTCGTATGATGTAGTAGTTTCGGATTATGATATGCCTTATATGGATGGCATTTCATTTTTGAGAACTATCCGTGATAAGAGAATTAATATACCTTTCATTCTTTTTACAGGAGTGGGCAAAGAAGAAGTTATGAGCCGAGCTATCGAAAACGGTGCAGATTCCTTTATTCAGAAAAGAGGAGATCCTAAAGCTCAGTACTCCGAACTTTCAAAGCGGATCTGGCAGATTGTTAGCAGTAAGTCAGGTTACTGATTATTGTAAAAAATAATTTGAATCTCTGAAAGAAGCAGCTTTAGTTTCTGTCAGGTATAGGATAGTAACCACATTTAATCAACCATTTTTTTAGTTAACCTTTTTTTAGTTAACCTTTTTTTAGTTAACCTTTTTTAATTAACTATTCATAAATATTATTTATGTAACGCTTTCCTTTCTTTTCTATGTTTATCTGAATCACTTTTTTTATCTATCCACTGAGTTTTCTGGCGATGCTCGAAAAAACAACCATGTAAAGGTAAGACTGTCAGGCTGTCTTTTTATTCATCTCTGCTATTACTGCGAAAAGGTTTCCATAAATAACAGTCGAAGACTCTGAAATTATTTCGGTTCAGCCGAATCCTTTTTCTGGATATATTTATGTGGTATTATATTCATTGCTTTTAGAGGGATTTTGTGGTTCTGGAGTACAAATTGCTTATAGGTGGAGAGTCGAGAGACTCGTCAACAGGAGAAACTTTTGATGATATCAATCCGGCTACTCTTGAAAACCTTGCTACGATACAGGTAGCCGGGAACGAGGATGTGGACAGGGCAGTTGAGGCTGCCGAGGAGGGATTCAGGGTATGGAGCGAAGTTCCGGCTCCCAGAAGGGCTGAAGTGCTCTTCAGGGCTGCTCGCATCTTGCAGGAGAGAAAGGAAGATCTTGCCATACTCATGACAGAAGAGATGGGGAAGGTGCTGCCCGAAACAAGGGGAGATGTACAGGAAGCAATAGACATTACCAATTATGCCGCAGGGGAAGGCAGGCGGATGTTGGGGGAGACAACAACTTCCGAACTCAAGGACAAGTTCTGCATGACCGTGCTCAGGCCGATAGGAGTTGTGGGCATGATAACACCCTGGAACTTTCCTATTGCAATTCCCAGCTGGAAGATCATGCCAGCCCTTATAGCAGGAAACGCAATCGTGTTCAAACCTTCAAGTGACACACCCCTGCTTGCAATTAAACTCGTCGAAATCCTGATGGAAGCAGGCCTGCCTCCCGGAGTGGTAAACATTGTGCCCGGACCCGGAGGAAGCGTTGGGAAAGCCATAGTCCAGCATCCCCGAATAAAAGCCATTTCATTTACAGGAAGCCTTGAAACCGGGAAATGGATCATGGGAGAATGTGCAAAAACGATAAAGCGGGTCTCTCTGGAACTGGGGGGCAAAAATCCGGTAATTGTCATGGATGATGCCGACCTTGAACTTGCTCTTGAAGGCGTGCTCTGGGGGGCTTTCGGGACAACAGGCCAGCGCTGCACGGCTACGAGCAGGCTGATCCTGCACGAAAAAATAAAGGACGAGTTTATAACAAGGCTGCTTGCAAAAACAAAATCTCTCAGGATAGGAAACGGACTTCTGCCTGAAACGGACATCGGGCCTGTAATCAATAAAGCCCAGCTTGAAAAAATAGAGAGGTACGTCAGGATAGGAAAAGAAGAAGGTGCAACTCTTCTGCTCGGGGGAAATACCATAGATCCCGGGCTTCCGGGCTATTTTTTTGAACCGACTATCTTTACGGATGTCAGGCCGGATATGAGGATTGCACAGGAAGAGATTTTCGGGCCTGTGCTCAGCATCATTACGGTTTCAGGGCTTGATGAAGCAATTGAAGTTGCCAATAACACCAGATACGGGCTTTCCTCGGCAATTTACACTGAAAATGTTGGAAACGCCTTCAGGGCGATTAAAAAGATAGAAGCCGGGATCACATATGTTAATGCCCCTACAATAGGTGCTGAAGTCCATCTTCCCTTCGGGGGCGTAAAAGGAACCGGAAATGGGTTCAGGGAAGCCGGGACAGAAGCAATCAAAGAATTCACAGAGGTAAAAGCCGTGTACATAGACTACAGCGGCAGGCTGCAGAAAGCCCAGATAGATACGGAATGAAATATGGGAAGAGGGTGAATCATTCTGGATTACACGAAGCCGGAAAGGCTTGAAAAAAGGAAAAACTTTGAAAAAACAGAACAATCAGAGGACGCAATGAGGACGCTGGAAACTGATCCTGGTTTTTTCGAACAGGACATAGGGTTGCTTGATATGGTTGGCCCAAAAGCCAGGGAGATCATAGGGCAGGACTGCAATGTAATATCTGCATGTGTAGCCCGTCCCTATCCTCTGGTTGTTGACAGGGCAAATGGTTCCATAGTCAAAGACATAGACGGAAAAGAGTACATCGATTTCGTTGCAGGGATTGCTGTCATGAATGCAGGCTACTCAAACCCGGAGGTTAAAGCCGCCATCTCAGCCCAGCTGGATAAAATGTTTCACTGCGGATACGGGGACTTTTTTGCCGAGCCTCCATTAAAGCTTGCAAAAAAACTAAGAGAGCTTGCAGGCTACTCAAAGGTCTTTTACTGCAACAGCGGGACCGAAGCTGTAGAAGCTGCAATGAAACTTGCTCTATGGAAGACAAAGCGCCAGAACTTTATCTCTTTTTATAATGCTTTCCACGGCCGAACCCTGGGCGCTCTTTCCCTGACCTGCTCTAAAGTCCGGCAAAAGGAGTATTTCCCTACCCTTCGGACAGTGCACACCCACTATGCCTACTGTTACCGCTGCCCCATGAAACTCGAATACCCCTCCTGCGGAATCGAATGCGCAAAGCAGATTGAAAACCTTATTTTCCGAAAAGAACTGAGCCCCGAAGACACTGCTGCCGTTTTCACTGAGCCCATCCAGGGAGAGGGAGGCTATATAGTCCCTCCTCCGGAGTTCCACAAGGAAGTAAGAAAAATCTGCACGGATAATGACGTTCTCCTTGTAGCTGATGAAGTCCAGACAGGCTGTTTCAGGACAGGTCCCTTCCTTGCCATGGAAAACTTTGAGGTAAGGGCTGATATTACCTGCCTTGCAAAAGCCCTTGGCGGAGGCCTCCCTATGGGCGCAATGCTTGCAGATCGCAACCTTATGGACTGGCCTCCTGGTGTCCACTCTAACACCTTCGGCGGAAATCTCCTTTCTTCAGCTGCATCTCTCGCTTCCCTTGAATTTCTGGAAAAGGAAAATATAGAAAACCATGTCAGAGAAATGGGAGCGCATATCCGGCAGCGTCTCAGGGAGCTTCAGGAGAATTTCCCCTGCATAGGAGATGTTCGCGGCCTTGGCCTTATGATAGGTGCAGAAATCGTAAAATCCGACAAATCCATAGACCCTATCAGAAGGGACAGGATTATCAGAGAAGCGTTTAAAGAAGGAGTTATTCTCCTCCCCTGCGGAGACTCCGTAATCCGCTTCTCTCCACCTCTCGTCATGACCGACGAAGAGGCTGACCTCGGGCTCGATAAATTCGAAAAATCTCTGAGAAAAGCGGCGAGGTAAAGGCAGAATAAAAGTGCAACATATGACTTTCATTTAATCCGCATCGTTGGAAGAAGTTCTGATAAGAATAGGCCGGAGCAAACTTAATAGCTGTCTCCGGTCTTTCCGTCACCGTGCATAGCACGGGCTTTTCCGAAAAGAAGTAGTAAAAGATGAGAATAAAAGGCCTGAGTTCAGCAGGAAACACGTCTGTTTTTCTCACAAATCCAACCTGCTCAATGTAGTAACCATGAAAAAATATCAAAGCCTGACGATTGTATTCGTCATAAGACAGCCGAAAACATCCTTTTTAAGTTTTCAGATATCTTTTTAATCCTCGAATTTCTGTTTTTTTATTACAGTGTGTGGCATGGGCTCCGCTGAAAAAAAGAGAAGTTAAAAAAGGCCGCGACTAATTTAAAAAAAAATAACTGTATAAATGACTTTTATTGTATATTATGATAAAGTAACGGCTCATGAATGCGATTTTCAAATAATCGCCTCTCTAAAACTGGCAAAAGTTTTTTAATTGATGACCGCATATTTAGTATTATGGATTATGAGAGCAATGAACGGGTTGAGAACGATAGTTCAGCTTTGATTGTTTTTATAACTATAATTGCAATTGCAGTCAGCCTTCTAGGAATAATGGTGTCTATAAGGTGAACTACTCCTAATGGTGTCTATAAGGTGAACTACTCCTGGCTAAAGCATCGGAGCTTTCTCCCTTATGACCCGTAACTGAAGTAACCCATTTTCTGCAGTTATATCTAAAAAACGGCTATTTTTTTCATTACGTCAGTAAATTAGAAATCCGTAAGAAAATCTCTTAGTCAGTCTCATAAGAAGAGATGAACTACGGGATACACGGAAAACTATCTAAGGTCTTCTATTTCCGTGTTTTTTCCGCAGTTACATAACTTTTTAAAAGAAAAGAGCAGTTTAACTGCCCCACATCAAAAAGTAGTATAAAAAAGTAGTAAATTCTTTTACAGACCTTTTTTTACTTCCTGTCTTTTTCAGCATTCTTCAGCTTCTCTTCGGTGCTGCTGAGAGTAATCAATTTGCTTTCAACAAGCCCAATCGGAAGGTCTGCGCCAAGGGTGAGCGAGCCGACTTTATTTCCTGCAAGAGTCCTCCCGGGCAGGTCAGGCATGACCTCAAGCTCTTTTCCGACAGGCGTTTCAGGGTATTCGGTTTTGAGCCCGGAAAGAGGGCTGGAAAGAGCACCGGATACAAGTCCAAGGTCAGAGTCGGAAACCAGCCTCGGGTGGGCTTCGGAACTCAGGCGGAGCTGCCCGAGGGGAGAAAGCCCGAGATCTCGCGTCGGAGAGAGCCGGTTGTTAAAGTCAGGTAAAAGGCCATTGAGCTGGTCAAGGGCAGGGCTTGAAAAAGTAGAAGATCCATCAGTAGAAGTGGAATGCACGGCAGGCGACCTTTCATGGTTTTCACGAGCTGCACGGTCAGAAAGGTGTGAAGGTAAAACGGAATCTTCGGATTTGCTGCTATTCATAGCTGTAAGGATTGTCACGATGGTATATCAATTATACGAGGGCTTTTCCTTCCTTGTTCAGCCATATTTTTCAGTTCTCTTTTTTGTTGTCCATCTTTATAGGTAGAAGCGTAAAATCCCTGGGTTTAGCCCAGGGATTATAAGCGTCAACTTCTCCCACTTTCGTTTTTCTATTCGCTGCATTAATATAATTTCCAACCAATTGTATATTGCTTTCCTACTGTGATAACCAGGCCAACGGAAAGCAACCAGTTAAACCGGTACCCGAAGGGTTAGGGGTTGCACTGGTAAACCGGATGCTGAAAGGCAGCTCTAAATCAATACATACGGGATGCGGGGACGAGCTTGGGGACTTACTGGTAATTGGTTGGGGGAATGAACCAGGGACATGAACCAGGGACATGAACCCGGACGCTCGTTAAATCTTTAGATTTAATGGGTAGTTAACAAGATAATTTACGAGAACAAATCCAGTAAAGGTTCAGAAGATGTTCGAAGGCATTAATGCGTTCGATAAAAAATAAACCACATGGGGGAATTTTGTGCAAACAAGTCCTATAGAAGTCCAGAAAGCTTTAAAAGATATGGGTTATCCTGCAGAGAAGAAGAAACTTATTGAACACGCTAAAAAGCACAAAGCCAGCAGTAAGGTAATGGAGGTCCTCGAAGAACTTCCAGAGAAGGAGTATACCAACGCTGCCGACGTCAGCAAGGCGTTTTCAGGAAAGTAACTTTGCTCAGAGTGAACCCGCACTCAAGTGGGAGGCAACTTATATTCAACTCAACAATTAACTGCACTTTTTACTATATTACTCACTGTCTGGGTTCTTGTTTATATGTATTAATATTTCCTGGGCTGACTATAAAACATGAATTCGGTTGAGATTCAGGAAGCTATGAATCAGGTGTTATATCTACGGTTTCCTCTTCTCACTACCTTTTAACGCTGAAACCCCTGGATTCAGGATAAAGCAGGGATAAAAAGGTTAGCCTTTTGCCAGCGATTCTTCGGTGAAGCCTAACGGATCTGGAACACGACAGGAACTACTTTTCCGGAAAGTTAGATTCAGTCGAAATGGGGTCATTAACTGACAGGAAAGGTTGTAAAAACATCTGGTTTAAGAACTTAAAATACACTTCTAGAGACTTAAAACAGCTCAAACCTGATGCAACAACAATAAATCTCACCGTGCAAGATATTAATCATTCAATTAGTTCATTGAGACACACCAAAGAATGGCACATTCATAAGTGCGGCTCTTTTGAATTATTTGATCTAAAGCCATAATATAACGTATAAGGGGGAAATCTATGGAGCGAAAAGATTACCAGAGCAGGGATCGGGATTCCGGTAGAGGGCCGCAGAAGATGTACAGAGCAAAATGTTCTGATTGTGATCAAGAAACAGAGGTGCCCTTTGAACCGGACCCTGACAGACCAGTCTACTGCAGGGAGTGCTATGCAAAAAGAAAGAGCAGATAATTCTAAACATGGGTTATCTGATAGTATACTTTTAACAGATACGCTTCTTACAGATGACTTCTAACTTACTTCTGAGATCTTCATCTGTATTTTTAATTTTTACCATCTTTTCCTTATCTACGGTACTCCTCAACCATGTTCCTTATCATTCTTAGACTCTATTCTATCATTTTTTGACCCTACTTCCGGTCCTCCTTTATTCTAACTCTAATATTTTTCTCAAGTTATTTACTCAAGTTATTTACTCAAGTTATTTACTCAAGTTATTTACTCAAGTTATTTATTCAAGTTATTTACTCAAGTTATTTACTCAAGTTATTTACTCAAGTTATTTACTCAAGTTCTCTTTCTAACTTTGTTATATCGAACCATACTCTGAAAAGTTCGTCTTTTTCTGTGTCCCTTATGTCAATTTCTACGGATTGAGTCAGTGTAGCTTTAATTGTTTCCCATTCTTCCCTGCGGATTTCAACAATTTCCCAGGGGCCGGCAGAACTGTCTTTTACTCTGTCTCGGGAAAGCTGTAACAGCAAGTGTTTCTTTTCTGCAGGAGTAAGATCTTCAATACCCCTTATTTCAGACTCTTTCACTGTAGTCTTCCCCATTTTGGATTGAACTGCCATGTTTTCTCCAGATTCGTCTTTGATTCTTTTTTCCATGAATTCACCTCCCTGCCTGTGTTAAAATGCTCAGGGCGTGGGCCTGAAGGTCCTTGGGTCAAGGTAAATATTTCTCTGGCAGTAGCTGCAGATAGTCTCAAGGTGTTTTCCTGCAAGAAGAGCTCTCTCCACCTCTTCTTCCGGGGTGATATACTGGGTCATTTCCTCTCCGCAGTAAGGGCATTTTATCTTCAGCCAGTCCAGTTTCGTAAGCTGCCTTATATTCTGTATGAGCTTTCCCAGAGCATCCTCATAGTTTTCAGGGTAAAAATTAATCGGCTGGAGATGGTGTATAAGGATAGGCAGTTCAACTCCTGCCTCTGCCAGCGGAATTATTAACTGGTCGGCTCCTACAGCCAGCCCGATCTCCTGATTCACCTCCGGAGATAACATTCCTTCCTGTGTGATGATCGGGATAACGCAGTCTGACTGCCGGATGCCAAAACGTATTCTTTCAGCCAGGGAAAGAATTCGAGCTTTCCTGTACAGGGACGAAAAGCTCTCCAGTTCCACTGTCCAGAGAGTCCGTGCCAGTTCCTGGGCAAGCGGTTCGTCCTGTTCGCAATGAGAAATGTAAACCTTTGTGATCATGCCTGCTGTACTTGACCTGTTATTATCTGGTTTTTCCGGGTTTATGTTCGGTCTCCGGTTCAGGTTCAGGTATCGGTTCGGGTGAAGGAACCGGCTGCGGTTCCGGATAAGGTATCGGCTCCGGCTGTAAAGATGGTTTTTTATCTTCTTTTCCCAAAAATAACTCCCCCTCTATCAATAACACTACTTTCTGAACAATTTATTTTCCTGGTGGTTTGCTTTGTTATATTTGCGTCTTTATGAATTCACATTGCTTAATTTTTCTTGTTAAGAATAAGCTCTTAAGAACCTATTTAAAATTGGTAATAACTGTTTTGCTAAGTTCTTTCTATTATGAAGTAAGAACCATACAATACCAGAACCATGCCGTATGCAGGAACCATGCAGTCCCGGACTCATAGTTTAATCAGAGGCTAACATGACGCTTGTGGCTTTAATTACTGCGTAGACCTCATGCCCTTCTTTCAAACCCAGCTTTTCAGCGGAACTTTTTGTGATAATGGAAGTGATCTCGGTGCCACCCGGAAGTTCGACTACGATTTCCGAGTTAACTGATCCGTGTGTTATGCTTTTGACTTTACCTTTAAGGACATTGCGTGCGCTTATTTTCATTCCTATCCTCCGATTCAGGTTTTTATTTATTAATCAATATGGTTAGTCTTGTGAATTAAAGAAGCATAGGAATCTGGTTTCCTGAACTTAGTTACTGAATCCTAAGACTTCATTTCTATAGTTACGGATTTGGTCTTTTCACCCGTGCAAAGAATGCATATCCCCGAAAAATTCCCTCTGCTGAAAAATGGAAATATACAAAATAGAACATATCGGCATATCATATTCTGCAAAATTATTAAAAAAATATTCAGATGACTGCGAGTCAAACTGCAGCTTAAACAAAAGATATATTTAAATGACGCATCTTCCCATGTAATCAGTTTACGAGGCATATAATGAAAATGAAAATTGCATCTATAGGCATGGTTTTACTCCTTACCATAGGGGTTATAACCGTGGTCTCCTTCTCGCTTGGCTGTACTGAGCAGGAAGAAGCTCCTGCTAAACCTGCAGAGAACACTTCTGTTGAACCTGCAGAAACCACTATCCCGGAACTCGAACCAATTTCTGCCGATGCTATTACCGGTATCAAATGGCAGTGGGCCAGTTTCCAGGACTCTGATAGCCCTGAAAACCAGATAATGGTTCCTGACTCTGAGAACTATACGCTTGCCTTCTCCCCTGACGGCACATATCATATCAAAGCCGACTGCAACAGCGGAAGTGGAACCTATACTCTGGAAGGAAACAACTTAACCCTTGGTCCGGCTGCCATTACGCTTATGGCATGCGGACCCGAGTCGATGGACGGCGAATATCTGTCGCTTTTACCCAGTGTGGGGTCAGTAGCTCTGGAGAATGGACAGCTTGTCCTGTATCCTGGAAACGAAGGGGACAAAATGTTCTTTACAAATGGAGGACAGGCTGAGCAGTAAAGTTTAATTTAAAAGGGAATTCAGTAGATAGAGGCTCGAATATTCATATAGCTTCTTTTCTGTTTTTTTTAGATTTTGAGATCTTCAATTCATGATGGTAAATCACTGTAGTGTGAATTCATAAGTAAGTATTGATATGGCGATATTGAAAGAGCCAACAAAAATAAATTTTTTGACAATCTATTTTTCTCCTTGCGCTCTTCATCTTCAGTATCATAATTTGCTCTTACCCGGTCCCCGTTCACAACAGATCCTGTCAAAACTCCCGCTGTAGCAACGAAAATCAAACCGGCAAAGCCTATGATGTCTATAATAAGGCAAAGTCTCCCTTCAGGAATGCTGTGACAGCTGCAATAATAAAAATTCCCGCATCGATAAAAAGTAAACTCTTCATCCTTTCCACCGTTTTATTTATTTAACGATGAAGATATAATCGTTTATTGGTGGGTTCAACTCTCTTTGCAGGAAACTGGTCATTTATTTCAGTCTAATACCCTACAGCTTTCTGCAGGATGTTCCCGTGCAATTTTGATTTGAAGTTTCCCTTCATGTTTTCTGAAATTCCATCCAAGGAAGTCAAAACCATAATCAATATGAGTAATAAGAGTCTTTTCTTCCGATAATTCCAGACTTCTTTTTTTAAGAAAGGCGCTGATCAGTTCCTTAATTTCTCGGACTAACTCTTCAGAGCTGGCAGTGACCACAAAATCATCAGCGTATCTGACAAAGTTTACCTCGTTTTGACATCTCACTATAGAGTTGTCTTTCTCACTTTTACCTGTATTGTATTTAGTAAACAACAAGTGTTCGATGCTGTCTAAAGCTATATTCCTCATAATGGGCGATATGATTCCTTCTCGCAGAGTTCCAATTTTTTTTGGGTTCAGATGATCTTTAGAAACAAAAACTGCCTTAAGAAATTGATTCCTAACAGATCCTTCTCTCAAAATATTGTTTATTAGCCATTGATGGTTGATTTTGTCGAAACAACCTTTGATGTTCCCTTTCAGGATCCATTGTGCAGAGTGTTTATTGCAGAGACAGGTAAACATCTGTTCACAAGCATCATGTGAGCTTCTTATTTTGGTTTGTGCTGTAGACCATATTTCACCATCGACTCCAGCCGTTTTCTTGCTTTCATTCCGGGTAACTGTCCTTACCGTTAATGTCTCTGAATTACTTATATTCATAAGTTTGCCCCAATTATCTACTGTCAACAATAAATGTATAAGCAACAAAGTTATACCTCTATTGTTTTTGTGTAATGTATACGATATACGGTGTCAATTGTATATAATTTTTTTGAGCAAGTAGTGGGCTAATCGTAGTGGAGTATTCAAGAGCCTTAAGCAGGATTCCCGTTACTTTACAGGCTGTCCTACAATTACTGGTAGTAATAATATAATAATCGTCTGTTGTTAAACTGGAACTTTTCAACTTTATTAAATTTGCATTCTATTCATT
>NZ_JJOV01000008.1:0-68889 GCF_000979385.1 Methanosarcina sp. 2.H.A.1B.4 | reverse complement strand
TTTAACAATTGACAGAATCAATAACGGTTAACAGTTTAGGTTGACGCTTATATCCCCTGAGCTAAAGACTCAGGGGTTTTACGCTTCGTAATATAAAAAAAACCAAAAAAACCTTAAGAGGCATAGACAGATCAGAGCTGAAAGGTAAGTATTAACAAAAGAAAGGTTTAACAAAAGAAAGGTTTCGGTTAACGGAAAAATCAGTACATTTTTTTCGGCAGGTTTTTTAGGCGGGTTATAAAAATCTCAGAAGCCTGCCCTATTTACCAGTTTATTTCTGTTTTTAAATGTCTCTAAAAAATACAAAAACAAAGTTAATCCTTCTTGGTCAATTCGGAGAAGAGAAGGTGAGTCAACTACCCGCTAAATCTAAAGATTTAACGGGTTTCCTGCTAAAGCACTATGAATTTAAAGTTTCCATTCCCCTGGCCAGGACAATTCAGAAAAGAATTCAATAGAGAAAAACACCACCTATGACTAACTTAAACGCGGAGTATTTATTATAGAAAATAGATTAAAAATCCTTTTTCTCAGAAAAAGGCAATAGATAATTCGTTAATCGTAAACATTAAGATTAAGTAGAACTGTAGAATCTGGAACTATATTTTAAATAGAGAAGAGAGCTCAGTAAAACTGTAAGATATATAAGTATGTTTTTCATATAAGGTAGAGGAAGATATTTAAATAAATTTAGGATGCATAGATAACTTAAATTAATTAATAGAGCTGGGATATAATGCGCGAAGAACTCACATCACTCTTTGGCCTAAGCATATACACAAACAACGGTGTTTATGTAGGGAAGTTGCAGGACCTTGTAATTGATGTCGAGGAACGGAAAGTTACAGGACTTGCTGTTTCGGACATTAACAGGGAACTTTTTGATCTTAGCAGCAGAGGTATTATTATTCCTTACCGGTGGGTTATAACAGCAGCAGACATTATAATAATCAGAGACGTTATCCAGAGATACAAAAAGAGGAAAGAAGACTGAATGGTCTTTCGAAAAGTCATATGAAAAACCGGGAAATCTATGCTGAAATGCGCTGTATCCCGCCAGTGGTCTTGCGCGCTGACGGCAGGAATTTCAAAAATACACTTTCAGGCCTGGGCTTTAAGAAACCCTATGATAAAACCTTCGCCAGAGCGATGGCGAACACTGCCGAACTCTTCATCAAAAAAAGCGGTTTAAGCCCTCTTTTTGCCTATACTTTTTCAGATGAAGCCAGTTTTCTTTTCACAGACCTACCTTTTGACGGCAGGGTGGAAAAAATCGATTCTGTTGTGGCGAGCTTTTTGGGAAGTGCCCTTACGATAGAACTGCAGCTTGAAGAACCCATAGCTTTTGATTCCAGATTGGTGGCTCTTCAAAAAGAAGAAATTCCTGAGTACTTTCACTGGAGGCAGCTGGAAGCCTGGCGCAACTTTGTGGCAGCCTGGGGATACTATGCCCTCAGGAACGAAGGTATGGAGAAGAATGAAGCCGCAAAGTGTCTGAAAGGAAAAAAAGAATGGGAAATTCATGAGATGCTTTTTGAGAGAGGCATCAATCTTGCGGCGCTTCCTGCCTGGCAGAGGAGAGGAATCATTATATCAAACGAAGAATATGAAATCCATGGTTTCAATCCGGTATCTGGCAAAGAGGAAAAATCCCTGCGAAGAAAAATAACTCAGAACTGGGAAATCCCGAAATTCAAATCCGGAGAAGGGATACCGTTTTTAGAGAAACTTATTAATAGAAACTGAAGTGTTTCAGAATAAAAAAAGAAAAGGAATGTAGATGTAATGGACAGACTTGAGCTTATAAGAAGAAATGTTCAGGAAATTGTAACCGAAGAAGAACTGGAAGGACTCCTTAACAATAAAGAAGCTCCCCGCGCTTATGTAGGATACGAACCGAGCGGAAAAATCCATATGGGGCATGTCCTTACCGTAAACAAGTTAATAGATTTGCAAAAAGCGGGGTTCAAGATTACTGTTCTGCTTGCAGATGTACACGCTTATCTGAATAGGAAAGGCACCCTGGAAGAGGTCAAGAAGATTGCAGACTACAACCGGCGCTGCTTTATCGCTCTCGGACTTGATGAAGTACAAACTGATTTCGTTTACGGGTCAGACTTCCAGCTGGGAGCCGAGTACATGTTAAATGTGCTCAAACTATCAAGAACAGTCACCCTCAACAGGGCAAAGAGGAGCATGGACGAAGTAGGGCGTGCAATGGACGACCCGACAGTTTCCCAGATGGTATATCCCCTGATGCAGGCTATTGACATTGCCATGCTCGGAGTGGATGTGGCGGTCGGAGGGATTGACCAGAGGAAAATCCACATGCTTGCCCGCGAAAATTTAAAGAACCTCGGATTTGAAACACCGATCTGTATTCACACTCCTATTCTCCTTGGGCTTGACGGAACCAAGATGGCTTCTTCAAAGGACAATTTTATTTCAGTAGATGATACGGAAGAAGAGATCTACAAGAAGTTTAAGAAAGCTTTCTGCAAGATAGGAGACGTAGAAGAAAACCCGATTCTTGCTCTTTTCCGCTATCATATCATCCCAAGATACGAGACAGTTGTTATTGAAAGACCTGAGAAATTCGGAGGAAACCTCACATATCACAGTTATGCTGAGATGGAAAGTGCTTTTATAGAAGAAAAAGTCCACCCAATGGACCTTAAAAATGCAGCTGCAAAATATATAAATGAGATTCTGGACCCTGTCCGAAAAGTTCTTCTATGAATTCCGGAAGGGTAAAACCCTTCCAGAAAATTTTAGAAAAAATCCAGGGTGAAGGCACATTCTTATGGGGAGTGGGACGTCACATAAAAATGCCTGAAGATCCTGGATAAAATGTTATATAGCTATAAGGCATAGAATATTTGGAGAGTTAGTTCAGATATCCAGGGTGCTTTTTATGAAATATGTTTACCAGGACTCTACGGAACTGCCTGTACAGAGGGATTTCATTGAAGATCTGAAATCATACATAGACATAACTGCCCGAGTAATCCCTCTGGAGAATTCCATAATAGAACTTAAGTGCAAAAATAAAGAAGCGCTCCATGAATTGAACAACAGAATTGCTGGAATGAATATCTTCGAGGAGAAACTCAGCTCATTGGTTAATAAATTAATAAAAGAGATCGGTACAGAGGATTTAGTACCCTGTGCTGACGCAATCCAGATCACCTGCAGTGAAAATTTCGGGCGAAAGCATGAAATTCTTGAAATCGAGTCCAGAAAAATTGAAAATGGAACCGCTCAGGAGTGTCAAAAAATTGAGAGCAAGGTCCTTGAGGTTCTCAATCCTTTTTTGATCTCAGGAATATATGGAGCCAAAAAGAGATTTGAGCTTTCCAGCAGTATAAGCGGAGTTTCAGGTGAAATAGAAGGTTCGGTTTCAGGCCTGCAATACTATTATAAACTCTGGTTTACAGAAGAGCCTCTGACAGTAGAGAGGCTTATTGATAGCTTGAGCCTGCCAGGATGGACAAGGACAGGAATCCTGCGAAAAGAAGAGAAAATAAAAATGCAGGACCTCTCCGAGTTTCTAGTGAGTTCCCTTGAATATGACAGCGAAAAAAATATCCGTCTTGTTCTTGAAAATAAAAAAGCAAACCGGAAGTTCAGGATAGAAGGCAGTGGGCTCAAGTACTTTGTATATGAAGATGATAGAGAGATTACTGCCGACAAAGAGCTTGGTGCTCTTATAGATATGAAGATTCTTGCTAAAATTCCGGAGAAGATCCAGAATTACCTCCGGACAAATATCCGAACCTATACCCTTTCAAAAGTCCTGCTTGACGAAGAAGATGCCATCTCTACAAACCAGATTTTCGACTGCCTGAAAGTGATTGCCGAACAGTATGGCGTGATCGTCCATGAGTGTCTGACAAAAGGGCTTAATAAAGAAGAAATTACCATCAAAATGGAAGAAGCCGACGGAACAAGAACTGAAAAGTATATCTCAAAGGCTGAAATGTACACCCGTCTTTCCGATGTAGGAAGCGAAGGCGTTGAGATTGCCGAAATACTCGGCGTGGACAGTAGGGCTCAGATTAAGGACAGTAAATACCTGATCGTCTAAGTCTTTTTAAACGTTATCTTTTTGGATTATTTTTTTATATCTTATATTTTACTTTTAATATATTATTTATTACATTTCTTTTTTACATTTTTTTACATTTTATTACATTTCTATTTTATACATCAATTCTTTAGACTTTTCCCCTCCTTTTATCGCCCGCAGATTTTAGATAGTACAACTCATGAGCTGGAACAGCTAGAGAAAGGAGAAATAAAAGGGCATCTACTACGGAATTTTGATACATTAATGAGCAGCTATAATAGATTCAAAAGGAAAAAATCTTCCGAGATTTAGTTAGTAGGATGAAATAAACAGATATAGATAAATTTATATTATGTTAGGTTTGAACCTGCAAGAACCCAAGAGAAAAGCCTCAAGAAGGCTGAGATTCGAACTGTCAAACTTTTTTAATGATTGGAGAATTGGAAGTGTCGAGCCTTAAATATGAAGCAGGAGAAGTAACGTATTGTACGAAGTAACCCTCGTTCAAGGTATAAATATATTGGATCAGGAGTTTACCGGAAAATTTATTCCGAGATAAAAATAAGAAACTCAATTTCGATGAATTATATAGCTACTTGTTAATAAGCTACTGATGTACCAGAAATTTATATTCATATGTGTGGGGACGGAGGCTAATAAAAATGAAAATAAGTTTTTTTCATTATTTGATTTATTTATTGATAATAACACTACTAATTCCCGGAATTATGCCTGTTACGGTTGCTGCAGCTGAGGACATACCTTCCGAAGATGACGGAAATATGACTATTTTACTGCCTGACCTGGTAATTGAGGATCTTTTCTGGAACCCGGTTAATCCAGAAACTGGAGAACAGGTGACCATCACAGCAACAGTAAAAAACCAGGGAAATGCAACTTCAGGAGCAACAAATCTGGTATTTTATAGCAACGGGAGCCAGATAGGAGAAAGCTCAGTCCCTGAAATAGAAGCTGTAAACAGTGAACAAATATCGTTTTCATGGATATCGGAAACTGAAAGTACAGTGGAGATAAGTGCAAAGGTAGATGAAAAAGATTCAGTGGAAGAAATCAATGAGGATAACAACGTCAGAACAGCGGGAGATATAACTTTCAAAAAGAATAGACTCCCGGACCTGATAATAGACACTTTTGACTACCCTGAAAATCCCAGACCGGGAAAGCATCAGAATATGCTGATAAGTGTGAAGAACCAGGGAACCGCAGCTTCAGAAAAGACGATGCTGACACTCTACATTAACGGAAGTGCTGTCAGCTGGGATGTGCCCAGGTTATCCAGGGAGGAAAGCAGCTATGCCTACTATACATGGATTCCGATAGAAGAAAAAGAATCTGTAGAGATAAGAGCAGTTGTTGATGAGGGCTACCTGATAGCTGAGAGCAACGAAGAGAACAATGAAAAAACAGCCACTGTAACAGTAGCAGAAGAATTTATTCCGGACCTGATAATTGAAGATATCGTGCCTGAATCGGCGGAGGGTGAAGTCGGAAAGACCCTGAACCTCACCCTGAAAGTAAAGAACCAGGGTACGTTCCCCTCTGAGGAAGTCCGGGCAAAATATTATATTAACGGAATCGCCCCCACACAGGATGATATTCAGATTCCAGCTCTTTCAAAAGGTGAAGGGGCAGATGTCATATTCTCTCTGGTCCCGGATAGAGAAGGACAAATGGAAGTAAGAGCAATTATTGACTCTGGTACAGACGTTTATGAAAGTAATGAAGATAACAATCAATTCACAAAAATTATAGACGTAAAAACCATACTTCCGGACCTTATAGTAGAGTCTCTTTCTTTAAACCCGGAAGCACCCAGGATAGGGGATGACATTACTTTCACAATATCAATAAAGAACAATGGGCTCAGAGACTCGGCAAGCAGCGAGCTAAAATATTATATCAACGGGAACAATGTAACTCAGACCGGTAAAGTATCGATACCAGAAATTGCCATCGGGGAAACCACAAAAGGTACTTTTCACTGGGTTCCTGAAGCAGAAGGAAACGTAAATGTGAGAATGGTAGCAGATGACGGAAATGTCATACGTGAGGACGACGAGACGAACAATGAACGAACTGAAACTGTAAGTATCTCCAAACAGACTACTCCCGGCAATGAAGGGAGCTCCGATTCCAGTTTAGGTTCCAGTTCAGGTTCCAGTTCCAGTAGGAAAAGCAGCAGTATGGGAAGTGGCGTTTCCAAAGAGCCAGCTAAGAATGTAGAGATCAAAGAGCTTGATACAAGGAACATTATGAGTGGCTACCATGTCAAATATGATTTCCCGAAAAACGTCACATGTATCACATATATCGAGTTTGACCCGCAGAAGACTTTTAAGAAAACGACAGCAACCGTAGAGGTGCTCAAGGGAAAATCCATTTTTGTTAAGAAGCAGCCTCCTGGCAGGATATACAGGCAATTAAACATCTGGTTGGGAAATAAAGGAGCAGGGCTTCCGGCTTCCCTTAAGAACAGCTATACAGGGTTTAAAGTTGAAAAGGAATGGATAAAAAACAACAGTGTTGATGAATCCAATATAACCCTTCTATGGTACGATAGTAAATGGCAACCGCTAAGCACCAAAAAGACAGGTGAAGACAAAAACTATGTTTATTTCAGGGCAAAAACGCCTGGTTATTCTTCCTTTGCAATAAGTGAATATACGGGAGAAGAGGGGACTGTAGAAGGAGATGAAGATGGAATACAGGAAACTCTGAGAAGCTGGAACGGCGATGGGAAGACAATCCTGAACAGCAGTGCAGAAAGAGAAGGCGACACAGGAAAAAAGCCGATGGGAATGGCTAAAATACTTCTTGCTATTTCCCTGCCTCTGTTTATGATCCTTGCAGAGTACTTTGTTCTGAAGAAAAAGATCTGAAAAGATTCCTTTTCTTCAACCTCTATTTTTACCATTCAAAAAATGCAGCTTTTTAATGCTTAAACAGTGAGTTTCAGCCCATTTTTCTTTCAGCCAGAAGAGCCCCGATTACAGAGCCAATAATGCCTGTTATCGCGGTATGAGCTATGATAACTATTGTAATTATGAAAGTAGAGGCTACTACAAACCCCCCAAGGACAGGGGCATCCCGCAGAACGGTCACAAGGACTCCCCCAAGAAGAAAGCCAGGGATTATCATGAAAACTGTCATCAGGAATCCGGACTTAAGCCCTCCTCCAAAGCCTCCGTCTGCATAATAACCCGCCAGTAAGCCTCCCAGAAAAGGAGCTACTGAGTTTACGACCGGAATAAAATAAAAAATGATAGTACAGACCATACCTATTAATGCGCCACTTATGGTTCTACCCATTGTTTAGACCCCCATGTTAAAGCAAGTCGAACCGGAAATTAATATAAATTTGATTTGATAATTATTAAGGATATAGTTGGCCCCCATATTAAATATATAGCTGAACCCTTGTACTTCACTTCCAGAGAAAGGCATTTTTATTTTTAGACCCTCTGATTTTTTTGCCGAAATTGTCAACTAAATTTATATATTCATAATTAAGCTTGAGTCCCCGAAGAGAGGCAGCCAGTATAACGGAAACGCTGTTTGCAGCAATTATTGCAGGAGCATCTACCTGGATTCCGTAGAACAGCCAGAGAACCATGCAAGAAGTCGAACAAAGCAGCATTAGAAGAGATATATCTGTTGTGGATTTCGTTGTCAGGGCTTTTATAAGCGAAGGGGCAAAAGCTATGGTTGTCAGAGCGCCTGCAATATAACCGATCATACTGATTTTATCTTCCGAATTCTGATTTGAGGCTAAAAAATGGATTTCAGGACAACTTCGAGAGATATAAAAGAGAGTTGGGATCCGAATTGTAATTAAAACTTATTCAAGAAACAGAACTCTGAGAACAGAACCCTGATATAAGTGTACCCTCCTAAACCTTTATGGGATACCGCATGACAGAAAACTGCCTTTTTTGCAAGATAATATCAGGGGAAATCCCTTCAAACAGGATATATGAGGATGATGCCGTTTACGCATTTCTTGACATTTACCCGGCAAGCGAGGGGCATACGCTCGTTGCTCCTAAAAAACATTTCAGTAATTTTACGGATATGAATGCAGAAGACATTGCCCTGCTTTTTGAAGCTGCAAGAAAAGTTACGGCTGCAGTTGAGAAAGCATTTTCAGCAGAAGGATCGAACGTCGGCATAAATAACGGGGAAGTAGCAGGACAGGAAGTTCCCCATGTACATGTACACGTTATTCCAAGAAAAAAAGGGGATGGAGGACGAGGAATAAAATCAATTGTATGGACTGAACCCGATACTACCAATCTGGAAGAAGTTGCGGAAAAGATAAGAAAAGCCCTGTGAGGAAAAAGAAAAACTTTAAGTAAAAAATGACACCGGCAAAAGGCAGGTGAATAACCAGAGAGAGAAGAGACAGCTCCGGGATAATATTTTCAATACGAAACGATAATATATTTTTTGGAATATAGTGAATTTAGGGGAAGAAGGCATAGTTATCTTTAGAAACCTTCCATTTCTCTTACTTTGGGGGTAAGAACAGTGGCAGAGCTGGAAGTAGATGTTAGAGGGCAGACCTGCCCGGTCCCGCTGGTAGAGTGCAGAAAAGCATTCAAAAGAGCCTCTCCAGGAGACCTTGTAATAGTAAAGGGTACGCATCCGGCATCAAAAAAAGAGATTCCCATGGCATGTGAGGCGATGGGACTCAAGGTGCTGGAGATCGAAGACAAAGAGGGAGGAAAAGAGTGGGAGATAAAGATCCGGAGGTAAGCCCGGAAAAGGAGTGGAAATGGGGGAAAAAGCAGTTATTGTCCTGCATAGCGGGGATATGGACAAGGTCTACAGTGCGCTCATAATAGGGAACGGAGCCCTGGCAATGGGAATGGAAGCCTCCATATACTTCACTTTCTGGGGGCTCATGCGGCTTAAAAAAGGGGAACTTGAAAAGGGGCCGCTTTCCAAAATGAATATGATGGGCATGGGCAGGCAGATGATCAAAAAGAGGATGGACAAAGCCAATGTAGCTTCCCTTGAAAGACTGATGAATGATTTCAAGGAACTTGGCGGAAAGATCATAGCCTGTGAAATGACCATGGAGATAATGGGCATAACAAAAGAAGAGCTTCGAACGGAATTGGTGGACGAATGGGGAGCTGTTGGCACATATATCCAGGAAGCAAGAAATGCAAACATAACTCTCTTTATCTGATCCTGAAAGGATTTCCGGATTTAGGATTATCGTATTAGCCCGGATCTTTTGGGTTTTGCTTCGATTCTTAGACCTCATCACGTCCGTTTAGGTTGCAAATCTCAATATAAATTGAGTTTAATCTGAGGAGGGGGAAGAGATATTTGAAAATATGATTTATCTTGACAATGCTGCATGCACCCGGCTGGATGAGAGGGTGCTTGAAGCAATGAAGCCTTACTTTTTTGATACTTATGCGGTAGCGACGTCCGAGTTTGGCTATTCTATGGGCATCGATGCAAAGGAGGGGCTGGAAAATTCCAGGGAAGGTATAGCTTCAAGGCTTGGTGCGGATTCCGAAGAAATTGTGTTCACTTCAGGGGATACGGAATCAAGCAACATGGCGCTTAAAGGAGCAACATGGGCCCTTAGGGAAAAGAAAGGCAAGCATATTATCGTCTCGAAGATAGAAGATTTTCCGGTATTAAATACGGCAAAAACCCTCCAGAAGCAGGGCTTTGAGGTAACTTTTCTGGATGTGGATGCCGAAGGGTTTGCAGACCTTGAAGGGCTCAAAAAAGCAATTACAAAAGAAACCGCCCTTGTCTCGATCCAGTACGCCAATCAAGAAATAGGGACTGCACAGGACCTTAAGGCTATTTCTGAGATATGTGAAGAAAAAGACGTGCTCCTGCATACCGATGCTACCCACAGCTTTACCCGGCTTCCCCTCAATGTGAAGGAATTGCCCGTAGACCTGGTGACGTTGTCCGCCCATACAATTCACGGACCCAGAGGAATAGGGGCACTCTATGTCAGGAAAGACACGCCCATAACTAAATTCATGGACGGCGGCTTTCAGGAATTTAACATGAGAGCAGGCGTGGAGAATATTCCCGGAGCCGTAGGTTTTGCAACAGCGGTGGAACTTGTAACTGAAGAAGAAAACCGGCAGCTAGAAGCTATGAGGAATCGGGTAATTGAAAGAGCCCTTTCCGAAATCTCGGAGGTCACCCTCAACGGAAACCGCAAAAAACGTCTGCCTCAGAATGCAAACCTGACTTTCCACTATGTGGAGGGCGAATCCGTAACTCTGCATATGGATATGAGAGGATTTGCAGTTAGCACGGGTTCAGCCTGTTTTTCCCGTTCCCTTGAAGCCAGCCACGTGATAAGAGGAATTGGTGGAGATCATGAGAGGGCTCACGGCTCGGTACGTTTTACTTTTGGGCGTTACAACCGTATGGAGGATGCGGATTCGGCAATTGATGCCATGAGTGAAATTGTGGCAAGGCTCAGGGAAATAAGTCCGCTTGCGAAAAAATGAGCTGAAAGAAGGAGAAAAGAGAACACGTAAAAAAGGCAGGAACAGGCAGGAAAAGAAAAGGAAAGAAAAGGGAGAGAGGAAGATGAAAGTAGAAAGGAAAGGTGAGACTATAAAGTTTCCTTATAGCGAAAAAGTGCTGGAGCATTTCAGGAACCCGCATAATGTAGGGAAAATAGAGAATCCTGATGGAAAGGGCCTGGAAGGAAGTCCGGCATGTGGAGATATGGTCGCCGTATATATAAAAGTGGAACCCGAAACAAAGGTTATTGAAGACGTAAAATTCGAATCTTACGGGTGTGCTTCAAATATTGCCACAGGATCTGTAATCACAGACCTTGCACGGGGAAAAACTCTGGATGAAGCAAAGAAAATAACATGGAAACAGGCTTCTGAAGAACTGGGAGGGCTTCCTCCGATTAAAGCCCACTGCTCCGTGCTTGCAGTTGAAGGCCTGCGTGCTGCAATCCGTGACTACGAGGAAAAGCATGGGCTTGTTACTGAGAAAGAGCCTACAACTGAAGATGTTATCCGGCGGAGGCTCAAGCACGTTATGAATCCACTAACCGGTCTTGACATTATCCGCACGAATCTAATCCTTAAAACGAGTGTCGAAGATGGAGTGGTAAGGGTGGTTGTTGACCTGCCTGCGGACCACCAGTTTGCTCCGGCAATAAAAGAGGATGTAATGGAAAAACTGGGAGCTTTGTGGGATGTGGAAAGAGTGGACGTAGTGTTTACAGCCTGAATAGGCTCTGCATTACACCTGTAGAAACACCAGTTGAAACACCAGTTGGGACGCCGGCCCAAATGGAAACCTTTGTTGGAGAAAGAAAAAATAAAGGGTACATGAGAGGAAGAAAGCAAAGCCACTTCCTGGAGGGTCTGGTTCCGAAAACACAGAAATTTAGTTCTTCCCGACTCAAAAAATGAATGGATATAAAGCCTTATTTTTTCTTTGCCCGGATAGGACTCACAAATCAGGACGTTAGAGATAAATCAGGATATTAGAGATAAAAACCAGATAGCTTGAGCTCATTATCTTCATAACTAAGACCTGTTACCCAAATCCGTACCCTTACGTAGTTTTCGAGTTTTAAATAAAGTGGATAGAAATTAATTCTCTATCCTGCAAAGCAAACAGACCTTCAATCAGCTGGCGCTTATCCCGGGAAGTGTGCAGCCCCGGGAGATGTCCATCAGGAGAGAAAAAAGAACAAACTCTTAAAACCGAGAGGTGAACCAGGGAGGAATAAGATAATTCAAGCTAAAGGAATAACTAGAGAACCGGAGATAATGTGGAATCTCAATATCAGCAAAGATGGAAAGTTTTACCAGGAAAATTACATGCTCTTATTTCCCAGGTATGTCAGTGCCATAGATGAAGAGTGAGAAAGTTTTCTCCTTTAAAAAAGAACTCAAAAACCAAACCAGTTTCAATATCCAATATAAAATGTCGCTCGAGGGAGAGATTTTCTCTCGGGTAAACCTCCATTTCATTTTATTCTGAAGTAGTGAGAAATAGGTTTACGTCCGTGAAAGCCTGAATGATTTACCTTTTTTATCAGGAATGGGTTTACATCCGCGAAAGCCTGAATGATTTACCTTTTTTATCAGGATAACTTAACCATCATTTAGTTCATTATAACTGAATCCTTTTTTCAGTTCAGAACAATTCACTCTTTTTTAGTTGAGAATACCTTAAGCCGTTCTGATTAGAATGATTATTAGAATGATTAACCCTTTCCGATTCGCTTTCTGTCCACTTGATAATAAAATAGACAGTTATATTAAAAGTCCGCGTATAAAATAGTAATAATGAAGATCAAAGGGAGCTCAACCAGAAGGAAGTGCATGAGATGACTCTGGAAGACACGGGTAGTGAAAAAATAGAATACGGCACGGAAAAAGAGATCCTTAACGAGCAGCAGCCTCACTGGGAGAAAGTGTTTTCAAACACCTGCTCGAGATTTGGGGACAAGCCAAGTTATCCTGCCAGAAAAGCGGCATATGTTTTTGAAAAAGAAGGAAAAAAGAAAATCCTGGAACTTGGAGGAGGTCAGGGAAGAGATACCTGCTTTTTTGCCAGCCGGGGTTTTTCAGTCCATTCGCTCGATTATACTGAAAGCGGGCCAAAAGCGATAAAAGAAAAAGCTGAAGAAGCGGGATTAGGGGAATATGTTACAGCCCTCAGGCATGATGTAAGAAATCCTCTTCCTTTTGAAGATGGGACTTTTGATGCGTGCTATTCTCATATGCTTTACTGCATGGCCCTGACCACAGAGGAACTGGAATTTCTCTGCAAGGAGATTAAAAGGGTACTCAAGCCAGGTGGAATAAATATCTATACAGCCAGGCACACCGGAGATGCCCATTACGGGACCGGAAAACACAGGGGAGAAGACATGTACGAAATTGCAGGCGGCTTTATAGTGCACTTTTTCAGCAGAGAAAAGGTTGAACACCTTGCAAAAGGTTACGGGAGCTTCGAGCTGGAAGAATTTGAAGAAGGCGAGCTCCCAAGAAAACTGTACCGGGTAACAATGCGAAAATAAGGGCAAAGAAAGACAGGCGGGGAAAAGGGGTAGAAGAACTCGATAAGACTGCCGAACACGGAAGGACTTTCTGCTATACCTTCTTTAAAGGCAGGAGAACAAAATCAAAAAACAGAGTTTCAAAGACGTCCCAGCCTTAAAAAAGAGCGAATCGAGAAAACTCAGAGAGAAAAAACCTGCCTGGAATTCTTTTTGTAATATGTAAAAAGTTCTTCTCCCCATTTTAGAGCACCGGGCTCAAAGCTTACAATGTATTGACGGTCAATTCGTTCATTTTTATCAAGCAGAGAAAGCGCAAAGACCTTATCGGTTACTACCAACATCATCGGTTTTTCTTCGCCCTCAGATACAAAAAAATGAGAATTTTCACAGTTCAAAAGAAGCTGTACCTTCTTCTTGTATTCCGGAAGAGCCATGTTAAGAACCGAACTGTCACTGAAAGGTGTGGCTGATTCAGAGAGGCACTCGTCCCGGATACTCTCGAAAACCGATTCCGTAAGGATAATTGTAACATCAATACCCATTTCAATTAATTCCAGACAGAGTAGATGATAAGCGGGATGAATGGCAGAAACAAATACCATAATGCGGGAAGAGGCCAGCATACATTTTACAATATCTTCCTGAACTTTGAATATATGAGATAGATCGGGTTTCAGGACCTTACACTGCCCCAATTCTCCGATTCTTGTGAGAAAATGAAAAGGAATTGAACTCAAATCATGTTCAGACCAGAAATCCCTGTTTTCCTCATATATCTTAAGGGTGTTTAGCAAAAACTGTGCATTTGTGGCTATAACTATCCCCATTTCAGAAAGAGAATATACCCCATCTGTCTGGATAACCAGACCCAAATCAACCAGTTTTTTGATCTGGGGAATCATTGACTTCCAGGGAAAATCAAATACATTTTTGATCTCGTCACTGCTTTTAGGACCCTCCTCTTTTAACAGCAGAAGAAGGTTCTTTCTTTTTTCAGAAAGGAAAATTGCGTCAAGCAACGAAGAACTGGTACCAGAAACTTGGCTCATGGGTTTGTCTCACTTAGAATATATTATAACAAAAAGTTATAAGTTCGCTGGAAAATCCTCAATAAATTCAGGATAAATCCCATACTATTCGAAACTCATAACAAAATGGATAGTTTCCAAGGGGAGTTGTCATGTCCAATGCCATTGGAATATTCTAATCGCAAAGTAAAAATCTTCATCGTTTTGGTTATATATGAATAGGAATTATATAAACTAGACAGATAGAAATATTATTCTATTGTCGTTTCGATTGGGTGAATTTTAAGATGTGGTAGATACGCTGTGGTTTTCTTCAAGAGCTGTCGAAAAGCAATATACTCCCTCCAAGGAAGATGCTGTTGATGAAAACGCCTTATCATCAATATAGTTCTAGAAGCTCTGAGGTAAAACCTACAGCTAATACACTTCCGATTTTAATACAATTCCGATTTTAATACAATTCCGATTTTAATACAATTCCGATTTTTAAGAGGGCTGGTAACTAGTCATCGGAATTGTCTCATGTAAAACATGAGGATTCAGAAATATAACAATAAAACAGACGAAATTCGGAACCTTTTTTCCAAATAAGATCATTTCCCGAATAAGTTAACAACTTCTGTTAACATTTCTCCGACAGGAGTTTTCTGTGGGCACTTATCTTCACATTACCCGCATTCCGTACAATTTGAAGCCTGGACTTCAAGACCACTGTACAGAACCTTTTCCCCTTCTGCATTATCAACCTGCTCACCAGTCCAGCGACGAGGGGTTCGGGATTCCAATTCTTGAAGCGATTTCAAAAAAGGTCCCTTTTATAGCAATGAACCACACGGAGTTTCGGACATTATTGAGCAAGGCGTAAATGGCTACCTTGCAGATAACCTCACTGAGTAGAAGAACGATTAAAGAGAGAATGATTTCAAAAAATTTTGAACTAATACTTAAATATAAAAAAATATCATAGTATATGTACCGTCTTAACAGTGTGAACCTGCAAGTTTGCAGGTAAAAAAGGAGCCGTATAAATGAAAATGCTGGAAGAATTTTTCCCTGAATTCACCCAGAAGCTGGACGAAATTGACCAGCTCTATGCCGAAAAACGGATGATCGATGAAAAGACCTACCAGTTCATCTGCTTTGCCCTCTCCATCAAAGGCAGGTCAAAGCCCTGCGTCCTGAAGCACTTCAAGGGTGCCCTCGAAGCAGGAGCTACGGTCAAGGAACTCTCATACATCTTTGCCCTGGTCATGAGGGAAGCCGCAGGAGCCGACGACTGCTGGACCCACGACGTGATAGGCGACTGGAAAGAGATCCTGAAAGGCAACATTTCCTGCAGCTGCGCAGGAGATGAAAAATAAATACTCAAACTCAAGATTTTTTTGGATATAACTTCCAACAGGGACATGATTTCAGGAATGCAGCTCTTATATCTCACCCCTAATCTTTTCAGGCTCAGAAATATGGAATGGGAAAAATCAAGAGCTTCATTTTCCTGTATTCGGATTCCCTAATTTAATAAATGAAGCTTAAAAATCATCTTTGGAAAAATCCGTGAGCTTGAGCTGTCTGGGGCGTAAAAGTTTTGCTCGCATTGGTTTCATGTAATCTCCTGAGAGCTGGTATTTTTCCATGAGAGGCCTGAGCACCCCGTAAAGCTCAGCCTGATAGGCCCCGTCAACCACTCCTTTTGCATACAAACGGCGGTAAGGAGCAGAAAGTTCAGGAAAATTGCAGGCAAGGAAATTGAAAAAATGCTTTCTGGTTTCACCCCTGAGGTAAAGGATACCCGTAAGAGCATAATCTACCTTACAGTCGGCTGCAAGAGAGAGAATTTGCTCAAGGTTCTGAGGGCTGTCCGTAAGAAAAGGAAGAACAGGCATCATATGAAGCCCGGTAACAGCGGCTGTATCTTTAAAAGCCCGAAGGACTGAGAAGCGCTTTTCCGGAGAAGAAGCCAGGGGTTCCAGCAGAGAGCTTAGCTTATCATCCATTGTAGTGACCGTGACTGCGACGTTTACATACGTCAGTTCAGAAAGTTCTTCAAGCAGGTCATAGTCTCTCAGGATAAGATCGGATTTTGTGGATATAATAACAGGGTTTTTGTATTCGATCATCAGCGCCAGGACTTTCCGCATCAAGCCGTACCTTGCCTCAGCGGGCTGGTAGCTGTCGCACACTCCACCTATGTTGATTACATCTCTTTTCCAGGACCGGGCTCCAAGCTGTTTTTCAAGGGCTTCTGCAATGTTGGTCTTTACGCAGATCCTCCGGAAAAAAGCACAGTTTTCCTTCCCTGTAGAAGAATAACTCTCCTCTTTTTCCAGATAGTTGTGAGAATACATTGCATAACAGTAATTGCAGCCGTGTTCGCACCCCCTGTAAATATTCAGGTCCCAGCCGAAAGGTAATTTGAGCCTGCTAGTTTCCTTTATATTATTCAAAGCTTTTTTAACCCGGATTTCCTCAAACATCTGGGAATAAGATTGGGTTGAAAGCTATAAGAAACTTGAGAACAGAGTATATTAGAAAAAAATCAGTAGAAAAAATAGGCAATTTCAATGAAAAAGGGGAAAAACATTGAAACAAAACTAAAACAAATAAGAAATAGAAAATCAAAAACATCAGAACAAAATAAACCATCAGATCTCGAAAATATCACTTAGTTTCTTGTAACTTGATAAAGGGTGATATATATACCTTTTAATATGTTGGGGGAAGAGTTAAAGAATTTCGATGCGTTGAGCCTGTTTTCACCTCCTCCGGTACTGAGGGGATACATGTACGGGGCACAGGAAGCCTATGAAGCGAGGAACTCAAACAGGCTTTTAGCCATACGACTTGAAACAAACACATCATGTAACCTCCGCTGTCGCTACTGCTATGCACAGAGTGGAGAGGATTCGGTAAAAATAGCTGATTTTAATGTCCTTAAACGCATAATATCCGAGGCAAAAGAACTCGGGATCAGGTCTGTGGTTGTGATAGGGGGAGGAGAGCCGACCCTGTACCCGAACTTCAGAGAATTGATTGCCTGCATTGATTCCCTTGGAATCGTCCCCATGATTTTTTCGAACACTGTTTTGATGACAGAGGAACTTGCAGGGTTTCTGTATGAACACAATGCCTCTGTTATGGGAAAGCTCGATTCCCTCAGGCCTGAGATTCAAGACTATCTGGCAGGCAGGGAAGGGGCTTTCGGGGATATAAAAACAGGGCTTGAAAATCTGATAAAAGCAGGTTTTTCAAACCCTGCCGAGCCTGGGAAACTCCGCCTGGGGATCTCTTTCGTGAGCAATAAAATGAACCTTGAAGAGATTGAGGAGATCTGGCACTTCTGCAGACAGAACAATATCTTCCCTAACATGGAGATTCTCACTCCAACAGGCAGGGCAAATGACGAACTTGAAGATAAGCTGCTTACAGCCGAAGAGATAAAAAAATACAAATTAAAACTGCTGGAAATAGACAGGAAATATTACGGATACGACTGGCTGCCCTATACCCCGATCACTGCAAGCGGCTGCCTTCAGCACCTTTACAGCCTGTACATCAATATAGAAGGAAATGTCAGGCCCTGTGCGCCTACAAAGTTGGACGAACATCCCGCACTAAGGGTTAACGGAGAATATCCCTATAACATAAACAGGATGAGCCTGAGGGAGATCTATGACTCCGACCTCTTCACATATGTCAGGAATATCGACAAAGTGCTCGAAGGCAGGTGCGGGAACTGCGAACACATCGAAGAATGCATAGGCTGCCGCGGGTATGCCTACAGCGTCGGAATAAATAACGGAGCCGACCCACTCGAAGCCCTGAAGATGGAATGTAAGCAGTGCTTCAAAGAATGATAAAACAATAAAAAGCGGTCCAGGCAATTAATAATAAATAAATTTATTAAGTGCGGGGCATATCTATTATGAAATGACCCTGGGAGAAGTGAGAAGTTGGACAGCACAGGAAAAGCGAGATTGGAGCAGGCTCCGGAGAAAGAAGAAAAGATCATAACTATCAGCGAGAAAGGCCCCGAAGAGAAGCTGTATGAGAGCCTGAAGAATTACGAACTGCCCGATTATCTTCTGTATACAGGCGCTGGAGGGGCAAATAACTGGCTGAAGCTGGATGAATCCAAAACGTTTCCTGTTGCCCGGCAACTCAAGATAATGCTTGAGGAGAATGTTGCTTCGATCGTCCGATTCATTCCTGCCTGCATGAACCTTGTGAGTGTGGGAGTAGGGAGCGGGGAAAAAGAAAGAATTCTTCTCGAAGAGCTAATAAAGAAAAACCGGGCTGAAAAATCAGCCTCAGAAAAAGTATCAACACACTATTATCCTGTCGACATAAACAGCCAGTTTGTAGATATAGCCCTTGAAAAGGTAAAGGACCTGCCTGTAGAAAAGAAAGGGATAGTCGGCTTTATCGAGGATATGCCTCTCCTTAAAAAACACTGGCGACCCCCAGTTCTGTTCTGCATTCTGGGAAACACATTTTGCAATTATGAGCCTGAATTCATTCTTCAGTTGATCGATGAAAACCTTGAGCAGGGAGACCTATTCTTCTTCGATGCCAATCTTCTTCCTTCACAGGGTTCGGGTGAAGAGGCACAGTCTTCAAGGAAATCTATCCTGGGCACATATGCCTCAAGAGAAAATGCGCTCTTCAATATGTACCCCCTGCTTCAGTACGGAATGGCTCCTGAGGATTTCGACTTCGAGCTTTTGCTTGCACATGTGGATTCCAGAATAGGGGCACTGTACAGGACCTGGAAGAGCCTGAATATCCTGAAGGACGCTGAGATAAGGATCGGAACAGAGACCATAGGCTTCAGAGAAGGAGATGTCATCCGCATGGGCTTTACCTATAAATATACATATGACCAGGTTATCGCTTTTCTAAACATCTGCGGATTTGAGGTTCTCAAGGCTTTCCTGAGTGAAGACAGGACAAATGTGATGATCCTTGCAAAAAAACGCATCTGAGAATGACAATAAATTAGAATGGAGGTTCTGGACATGGGTTGCCGGATAGAAAAATTGGATGGGGTGAAAAAAACCGGATCGAGTATTGCTTACGGCTGCGATGAACTGGGGAAGCTGAAAAGTGTACTTGTGCATACTCCGGGAGATGAACTCGCGCTGGTCAACGAATCGAACTATAAACACTGGCTTTACGATGAGGTCCCCGATGTTTCCGGATATATTGAAGAACACAGGCGTTACCAGGAACTGCTGGAATCAAATGGGGTCAGGGTCTATGAGCTTGCAGACCATGTGACAGAAAACAGAGACATGATAAGCAGGATGCCAAATATTACCTTCCTGCATGACACTGCGGTAATTTCCAGAAAAGGCGCAATTCTTTCAAAAATGCGTCCTCCTGCAAGGGAAAATGAAGAGGTTGTCGTAAAGGAAGCTCTGAACAACCTGGGAATTCCCATACTCAACGAGTTCAACGGGGAAGAAGGATTTTTTGAAGGCTGTCTCCTGCTCTCAAAAGAGACGATTTTTGTTGCTGATACGGAAAGGCATACCTATCCCTTTATCCGGGAATTTATTTTGAATATCCTGAGCGAGTTTGATGAAGTCATCTACGCCCGCATTCCTAAAGCCAGGCGCTACATGCACCCTGATACGGTCTTCAATCGAATAAGAGAAGACCTTGCCCTTGCTTACCTTCCAGCCTTTGAAGAGACCTGCCTGTTTACGAAAGACTCCAGAGAAAGAATAGATTTTAAAGAGTTCATGCAGGAGAAAGACATGGAGATCATACCTGTTTCAGACTCCGAGCAAAGCCGCCTTGCCTGTTCTTTTGTCCCACTTGAAAGCGGGACCATCTTCCACTATGACATTGCACTTGATCAGGACACAAGGAAAAGCCTTTCAGGAGAAGGTGTTGAGATAATTCCTTTCCACCCTGAAGCCCTGCTTGCGGGAGGAGGGAGTCTGCGCTGCCATACCCTGAGGCTCTGCAGAAGGAAAAACAAGATTAAGCTAAAAAAGAGAGTAAAAGCCGTGGAAAAGGCATGACGGATTTCACAAAATTTAATATAAGAAATCAAGGATGATCGAAACTGCATAGATTACAAGAGTTCCGTGGTAAACAGGCAGTATCCTCAAACCCGCACCTGGGCTCTTTTCTTTCCATAGATAAAGGTTTGCTCCTGCAAGGAGTGCAAAGCCTGCAAAAAAGCCGTAGTGAGCAATAGTCCCGAGCTCCCTGAGGAAGAAAATAGCTGTAAAGAAATGCAGGAGCGTAAAGCCTGTAACCCAATACATAGTCCCTTTTGCGCCATAAAGGACGGCTATCGAATTCATGCCTCTTGCCCGGTCATTTTCCAGGTCGATAAAGTCGTTCAATCCCAGGTGAGCCATCGTCCAGGGATAGAAAAAAACCATATAGAGCAGCATGGTCATATCCGGCTGCCCGTAGCAGAGATAACCTGCTGCCGGAAAAAGGGTGAAGTCAGTCCTTCCGAGAAGCTGGGCAATAGGGAGTTTCTGGGCTCTTTTTTTCACCTGATAAAAAGCTTCTATGCCGTAAGAGTACAGCATGATCGCAAAGACATAGAGTGAATTCGGATAGGGAAGGGTGAAGATCAGGGCTGAAGTAACACCTGCAAGCAGGATAAACAGCCAGAAGGCATTTTTTGAAGTGATCTTCCCTGAGGGAAGGGGTCTCTCTTTAAAGGGTCTCCAGTACTTTGTAAGGGTATTCTCCACATCAAGCCTGTCTCTTTTTCTGTCCACGTAATCGTTGAGCACGAAGCCGGCTTCGAACCCCAGCAAGCCTATCAGGGCAGCCTTGATAATTAGTGGCCAGGAAAAACCGCCGTAATTTTCAAAGGCGAGCACAAGGCCCGAGCAAAAAATAAGGGGCCAGGCGGGAAGGAAGTGAGCACGAGTGAGGTCGATGTAGGCTTTCAGGGTTTCTTTCATTTTTTGGCCTCAGTAACAATAGTGGTAAATAAGGGAGATCATTCCATAAAAATAATGAGTATAAATTAAAACCGTTGTAAAAAGGGAGAAAGTTAAGGAATATAAAATAGGTGTAGCGCCTAAAGTTTATTCCGCTCGAAACAAAAAAATCAGAATGAAAAAGGTAAGGTTTCTGTTTATCACAATGGATAGATCATTAATTTATAATGAGATACAGAATCTTATTATAGAATTTTATTACAGAATCTTATTACAGAATCTTATTACAGAATCTTACTCAAAAATGACTTTGTCCTCTCATTCTGAGCATTGTAGAAGATTTCATGGGGTGTGCCTTTTTCGACTATGATGCCGTCGTCCATAAAGAGAACGCGGTCCCCGACTTCTCTGGCAAAGCCCATTTCGTGGGTCACAACAACCATTGTCATGCCTTCTTTTGCAAGGTCTTTCATGACGTTTAAGACTTCTCCGACCATCTCTGGATCAAGCGCGGAGGTGGGCTCGTCAAAGAGCATTACCTTCGGGTGCATAGCAAGGGCCCGTGCGATTGCGACCCTCTGCTGCTGCCCTCCGGAAAGGGAACTGGGGTACACATTGGCCTTGTCTTCAAGCCCTACTTTTTTTAGTAGGTCGTGGGCGCGGTCGTAAGCTTCTTTTTCGGAAAGGCCGCGGACCTTCATAGGGGCAATGGCTACGTTTTTAAGGGCGGTCATGTGGGGGAAGAGGTTGAAGCGCTGGAAGACCATTCCGACTTCCTCGCGGATCTTGTTGATATTCACTTTAGGGTCAGTGACCTTTTCCCCATCGATCCGGATATCTCCCGAGGTAGGGGTTTCAAGAAGGTTCAGGCAGCGGAGGAAGGTACTTTTTCCGGAACCTGAGGGACCTATCACGCAGACCACCTCGCTATCTTCAACTTTTTCGGTTATTCCTTTAAGGACTTTCAGGCTTCCAAAATTTTTGTGGGGGTTATTCACTTCTATCACTTACGCCAAGCCTCCTCTCAATGTAATTAAGCACGCGGGAAATTCCCATGGTCAGGGCCAGGTACACAAGGGCAACTGAGATGTATGTCGGGAAAGTAGCAAAGGTCTTTGAGACATAAAGCATCCCGTTTTTGGAAAGCTCATGCACACTGATGATTGCAAGCAGGGACGAATCTTTCAAAAGGGCTATAAACTCGTTTCCGAGAGGAGGGATAATGAGCCTTACAGCCTGCGGCACGATAACTTCCCTCATAGCCTGCCTTTCAGTCATGCCTAGGGAACGAGCAGCTTCCATCTGACCCCGGTCAACGGATTTGATGCCTGCTCGTATAATCTCAGCATTGTAAGCCCCGCTGTTAATACTGCATACCGCAATACCCGCGATAATCGGGTCGATCATGAAAGGCTCTCCTGTAAGCCCGAAAATAAGGCCAGGGATTCCGTAGTAAAAAAGCAGGATCTGCACGAAAAGAGGAGTTCCCCTGATAAAATCAATATACATAATAGAAAAGCCTGAAAGTTAATGAAACTGAGTTAAACACTGAAGATTGCGGCAGGATGCAGCACCCGGTAAAAAACTGACATCTCTTTTGTAGTTCTCACGGGACAGGTAGATTCAATAAATTTACGAACATGTGTATTCATTTATTTATGGAGTAAACTGAAAAAACTCTGTATGCACCCAATTTTGAGTAGAAAGTTCAGTATAATTCAGGAGAAGGAAGAAAGTTTGAGCGTACACCGGAAGCAAATAAAAGAAATTTGTAATTCTTGCCGGAGCTCGAATGAGAAAAAATGTTGATGTTAATGTGGCTTTACCCAGAAACCTATTAGTAATATTTTATCTGGAAAACTGATATCTTCAGAAAATTTCAGTGAGCTTAATATTTACCATGTAGTTCCAATTTTTGCCAGATTATGTCTAGTACTTTTTGTTTAGCCTACTTTCCGGATTTGGGACAGAAAAGCAAGAGAAACTATTGGAGGAAATTTTGTAAAAATACCTTATTGAAATTTTACACGGCTATAAACTGATTATACCCGAGTGTTTAAAAAAAGAAATGTGTAGCCTTAAAAGGCTACGCGGATTGTTATTTTATTAATTATACTGCTTATTCAGTAATTGATTCATTTTCGTCAGTGACGTTTGCATCGTCAGTGACGTTTGCGTCGTCAGTGACGTTTGCATCATCAGTGACATTTGCATCGTCAGTGACATTTGCGTCATCAGTGACGTTTGCATCATCAGTGACGTTTGCGTCAACAGCTGCAACATCAGCTTCTAATTCACCTGCAGGTGCATTTTCTTCTGCTACTACGGTTTCATCGGTCACTTCTTCTGAAGCTCCTTCTTCTGCTGGTTCAGCGGCCTTGTCAGCACAGCCGGCTGCAAAAACAACAGTAGCAATAACAAGGAGCATTGCAATGATCTTAAACATTTTTTTCATTAATTTTACCTCTAATTAGTTCTCTTCCTTTTACACTTATCTCATACAAATTCATGAGACATTCATATGAGATATTTATGCATGAACCACCAATGAGATTAAAACTTTTCGATTTGGTAAAAAAATAAGAGAACGAAGAGCTCCAAAGTGCCCCAACAAATAAACATAGAAGAAAATTAGTGGTAATGGATTAAGTTAGATAGCCATCCCAGAGACATGATATAGAACAAAAGTCCGCGCGTAAGCTATGGTGGAAAAAAAATCGGCACTTGAGCGGAAAAACTGTGAGTCACCGGGAAGCAGAAAATTATTTAAAGATATCAAAATGTTCGTTGGGCGCGCAGCTGCAAAACTTTAAAGCCTCAAGTTAAAAACTAATTAAAAAAGAAGACGAGGATAAGACCCTGAATAATTATAAAACCCTGAAAAGCTCTGGCAGAGCCCAAAGAGAATTCAAAAAATCCATATTTATAGGATATGCCAAACAGGTAACAAATGAAACCGAAGCAAAAGCTTTCGTAAAAGAGATAAAAGAGCTGCATGAAGATGCAAACCATAATGTTTCAGCCTATTTTGTAAAAGAAGGGAGTTCCTTTGCCCTCAGATACGATGACGACGGAGAACCTGCGGGCAGCTCCGGGAAGCCCGTTTTTAAGGTCCTCGAATCAAAAGGGATCTATAATGCAGCTGTGGTTGTTACCCGGTATTTTGGGGGAATAAAGCTGGGCTTTGGGGGGCTGTCCAGGGCGTACAGGGAAACTGCAATTTCAGCTATTGAAGAAGCAGGTACTGTAGAGGTCTTTGAAGAGGTAAGGTTCAGGATATGTTTCGGATACCCGGAGATTCAGAAGATTAAGAATCTCATTGAGGAACACGGAAAAGTAGAGGAAGAAAAATATTCTGATGCCGTAGAATTTATTTTCCTTGTAAAAAAGAGTTTTGAAGAGAATTTTATTGAAAAACTGGCAAATCTGACAAGAAATAAAGTTGAGCTTGAGAAGATTTAACTTAAAGAAGTGGGGCTGGATCTTGAATTGAGCGCTGGATCTTGAGTTGAACTTTATGGAAGTGTCCCCTCAAATAAAGAAAACACTAAATTGCAGGAAACCGCTAAAAACTATGGGAGATATACATTATTTAGAGATTACCCAGCTATTGGAAATATTCTATGCTGGAAAATACTTTAACTGGAAAAAATTAGAAGTTTAAACCGAAATTTAATCCGAAGTTGAAAGTATCTATACTCAAAAAACCCACACTGAAGCTCGAGAGGGAATATTGGAAGTGTAATATTGAGGCACAACAAATTTTCAATTATACTTATTTCGGTTGTTTTATTCATGGTACTGAGCGCATGTGCAGGTTCAGCTGCCAGCGAATCATTGAAAGGAACCGAGCAGGAAGTTAACTCGGCTTTTAGCAACCAGATCAGCCCTGTGATCTCAGGAGACTACATTGTCTGGCAGGATGAACGGGACGGAAACTGGGATATATATCTGTACGATATGACCGTTGGGAGGACTGAATCTGCCCTGTTCGAGGACTCAAAAGACGAAATCGAGCCGGCAATCTCAGGTAACCGCATCGTGGTCTCGGACAACAGGAGAGGCAACTATGATATTTATATGTACGACATCGACTCCGAGACCAAAACCCAGATTACTTCGGACAGGACAGACCAGAAAGAACCAGCAATCTCAGACGACATAATTGTCTGGACGGACCGCAGGAATCAGGATACTGACATTTACATGTATGACATTACCTCCAAAAAGGAAACACGGATAACAACAGATAAGGCAGATCAGAGCCAGCCTGCAGTCTCGGGGAATATCATCGTCTGGAAAGATACGCGTGACGGTAATGACGACATTTACATGTACGATATCAATACAGGCAAAGAAAGCCCTGTGGTTACGGACCCTGCAGGGCAGACAAACCCCGTCATTGAAGGAAACTACATTGTCTGGGAGGACAGGCGTGCCGGAAACCTTGATATCTACATGTATGACCTTTCAAGCAAAAAAGAAATACCTGTTTGTATTGACCCATCCCCACAGAAAACCCCTGCTATCTCGGACGGAAGAATAGTATGGGCTGACGGTAGGATTAAGGGAACAAACATCTTTATATACAACATAGCCACGGGGCAGGAAAAGACAGTTTCCACTGCATCTGAATATGAAAGCAACCCTGCAATCGACGGCAACCGGATAGTCTGGCAGGACAAACGCAAAGGTACCATGGACATCTTTATGTTCACAGAAGATGCTTCCGAGACAGGCATAGCTGCCGAAGAAGAGAAGGGGACTGAAGACGAATCCGGAGCAAAAGAATCGCCTCTCGGCATCTATCCAGCATCAGCTGCAGTTATAGCGGCTTACCTTAGAGCAACTTCAGGGAAAGGCAGGAGAAGAAAAATTTAATCGCTGCAAACTCTGATATCAGGCAAAAAAACAGGTCAAGGGAAGATACTTAAAAAATAAATAGAAAGTGAGAATATAAACTGTCATGGATAAAGATTCGGAAAAAATAAGAGAACTGAAAATCCGAAAAATGCGCAGGGAAGAAGCCGGATTCGCAATTGAGATGGCAGCTGCGGAAGGCTGGAACCCTGGCATCCATGACGGAGAACTTTTTTACGAAGCCGATCACAAAGGCTTTTTTATTGCAGAGGTAGAAGGCAAGCCCGTAGGCTGCGCTTCTGCTGTCGCTTATGATGATTCTTTCGGATTTTTCGGGCTCTATGTAATCAACCCCGAATTCAGGAAAAAAGGCATCGGAATGAAACTGACCGAAAAATGCCTGGAATATCTGGAAGACAGGAACATCGGGCTTGACGGCGTTGTGGAAAATGAAAAGAAATACCAGCAGGTTATGAAATTCAGATCCTCCTATAGCAACCTGCGTTTTGAAGGCAGGGGAGGAGGAGAAGTTCCGGATGGACTTATGAAGATCTCGGAAGTCCCTTTTAAAAAACTGCTTGCCTACGACAGGGAGATGTTTCCTGCCCCAAGGTCCGGCTTTCTGGAGAAATGGGTGAATCAACCTGACTCTTACGCCTTTGCAGCACTGGAAGACGGAGACCTGAAAGGGTACGGTGTGATAAGGAAGTGCAGAGCAGGATATAAGATAGGCCCTCTTTTCGCAGACGACCGGGACACGGCAGAGAAAATATTCAGGGCTCTTAGAGCTTCAGTTCCTGGGGAAACCGTTTATCTTGATGTCCCCGAACCCAATAAAAAAGCAATGGAAATCGCAAAAAAATATCACATGAATGTGATGTTCAAAACTATCCGCATGTACAGCCAAAAAGAACCTGATATAGAGCTTGATAAGGTTTATGGGGTCACGAGTTTCGAACTTGGATAAGAAAGATTAAAGCAGTAGCAGGTTCTTTTCAAATCCTCCCGTTTCCAGTTTTTTCTGCAGCCTGAGAGCTTCAAGGCTCTCTTTTGAAGAACCCTGGAGTTCTGCGATTCGATAGATAATTTCAAGCAGGTCGACAAGCTCCTCAAGCTCTTTACTCTCAAGATACTCGGCTAGTTCTTCTCCAAGCTTCCTTCCCAGCTCAACAAGAAATTCAGGATCTGAAAGCTCTTTCGCGGCACATTCTCTGCCTGAATTCCGGATAATCTCCGGGATTCGATCCCTGACTGCTTTAGGGCGATTTTCTGCGGAAGACTTCATTTGAATTAGCCACCTTCACCCGGTCTTAACTTATAATAAATATATTTCAACAAATATATAGGAGACAAATACATATCCAATAAATATATAAGTGCTACACGTCTATCCATGCAGAATGTTTCTGGAGAAAAAAAAGGCGCATCTGGCAGTAATTACAGGCTGCGTATTCTACAGCATGAACGGGCTTTTTATTTCCCGTATCCATGATATGGCTATTTCTCCAGTAATCTTTTACAGGTTGTTCTTCGGGCTTCTGTTTCTTTCTATATATATAGTTGCGAGAGGGAAAACCTCGGACCTCAGGTTAAAGAAAAAGAAAGGAAGCCTGTTCCTGCAGGGAGTGCTCGTGGTTACGTGCATGCTGCTCTATTTTACCTGCCTGAAGATTACCTGTGTATCCATTGCAATTCTACTCCAGTATACAGCCCCAATCTATGTAATGCTGGCTTCCCCTTTTCTCCTGAATGAGAAAATCGGAAAGGAAAGTATAGCTGCCCTCTTCATCGCAATCACAGGAGTATTTCTGATAGTCAGACCCGAAGGTGGACTTTCTGGCATTGAACTTTCCGGCACTTACATGCTTGGAATGATAGCAGGGCTGCTTTCGGGAGTTGTCTTTGCGGCTCTGATCATGAACGTAAAAGTTTTAAAAGCGGAATACCCGGAGCTTGCAATCGTCTTCTGGCCCATGGGAATTGCTTTTTTGCTGCTGAGCCCGTTTGCATTTGAGGTTTCCCCGGCTGTCCTTTACAGCAACCTGAAAGTGCTTGCTGCTTTCGGGATAGTGTCCATAGGTTTCGGAGAGATCTTTACAATTCTAGGACTTGCTAACCTTAAAGCCCAGACAGGAAGCCTCCTTTCCCTGATAGAACCTGTAAGCGGAGTATTTTTTGATATCGCAGTGCTTGGAATTGCGCTGTCTTCAGAAACTCTTGCAGGTTGCGCCTTAATTATGGGATCTGCAGTAATTATAAGTCTGAATGATTCAGAGAAGCTTCCGGAAAAATAAGTGAAGAAACTCCCCGGGGCATTTTAAAAGAGCATCCTCCGCAGGTTCTTCCTAAAGCCCCTCCGAAAGATTCACAATGAGCAGTACTCATCCCTTGCCCTGAAAAGCGCTTTTATATTCTCGAGAGGAGTATGGGGAGCGAGCCCGCAGCCCGGAGCAAGAATATCGATTCCATCTTCAAGGCATGCTCGGGCTTCAATTATAACCTCTTCAGGTCCCTTTGTCAGCAGGGTATCAGAGGGGGATACATTTCCTATCAGGCATGCCCTGTTGCCCACAATTCTCTTTGCAAAACTGACACTCACCTTCTCTTCAATGCTTATTCCCTCAAACCCGGCATCTGCAAGAGGGTCAAGGACAGCTGTGGCGTCCCCACACATATGGAGGATTTTTAATCCCTGAACCTCCCTGCAGAATTTTCTGTAGAGTGGAAAAACAGATGTCTCAAACATCTGAGGGGCAATAATATCAGGACCGGCTTCGGAGTCTATGAGAACTACGGCATCTGCCCCTCTTTCCAGCAAACCGTTAGCGTATTCTATACAGGCTTCGGTCAGAGTTCCCATGAGTTCCTCAACAACTTCAGGGTTTGTCACAAACCACATTAGGTAGTTTTTCATCCCGGCAAGCATGGAAGCGAGTCCGGCAGGACCCACAAGCCCTGCAACAACAGGCACATCTTCCCCGACGTTATTCTTTATAATTTCAACCGCATCCAGTACTACCGATGTCCGCCTGCTTTCAAGAAGAGGATAGGGGACTGAAATATTCTTAACATCATTCTTTTTCTTGCAGGGGAAATCAGTCACGTAAGGCTGTATATCGACACTACCTTCAGCTACCGTACAACCCAGGGACTCGGCAAGCACCGTAGTGCAGAAAGGGCAGCGCACGTTTTCAAACCCTGCAATCTCATGGCCTGCCAGGGCAAGTGCCGCCATCTTGTGGGAGTCGTAATTAGCCTGAGGCCAGTAAGCTCCTGTCATATCCATGAGTTCGACAGTGCCTGTCTGGGTCACCGAACAGACAGGAACCATATCCGGGGATTCACCTTTCAGTGCCCTTTCAAATCTCTCTTTTAAGGTAATCTCACTCATTTTGTCACCAGATGTAAGTAGATATTATTTGAGATATAGTTGTTAACTCAAAGAATGATTTCCTGAGAATATTTACTTATTTTATAATATACTAAGAAGAAGATATAAAAAGATATAAATTAAAAAAACTTCACAGAGATTAGATAGAAGTTAACGGGTGAGAAGAAGATGGGAAAACAGAATGATCATAAGCAAGAAAAACAGTGGATGATACTAGCCTTTGCCATAGGTGCCGCCCTTGGAAGCCTTTATGGAGCTTTTATTCTTGGACCTGCGCTGGATAGTGTTGCGGAAGGGGCAGCTATAGGCATTGCAATGGGAATTGGAGCTGGAGTAAGTTTAGGAACTGTCCTGGAATTTGGGACCAGACCCGAGAAAAGGAACAAAAAAGAAAGTAAGCTACTGATCGCCGTGGTTGTTGCAACTTTAATTCTGGTCCTGTCAACTGTATTTATGGCTTATTCAGGTACTGCTTAATTTAATGAGGTCCGCCCTCTACATATTCTCACTTGCAGCAAAAACTAATTTAATTTTAGTTTCCAGTCTAAAAAATTCTCGTTTTAGGTTCAATACCTGTTATTGAGAAGAGGCTCTGCGCCAGTTTCCCGGTGGCACGCTAATTTCAAATCTTGCGCCTTCCCCTTCGATTCCTGTTTCATGAATTTCCAGGCCTGTAATGGAAAGTATACCTCTGACGAGGAAAAGACCAAGCCCGGTATTTCTACCTACGGATTTCTCAAAAATAAGTTCTTTCATGACAGGAGAGACCCCTATGCCATTATCCTTTACTTCGATTACAACACTTTCCCCGACTATATGAGAGCTTACATCAATCTCGCTGACGTGATCTCCATGGTTTCTTGCATTGTCAAACAGATTGTAGAAAGCTTTTTTGAGCAGGGGGTCGGCATATACATCAAGACCGTTATCCTCTATGGAAAACTTCAATCCCTGCCCGGAAAAGGCAAATGCCGCCTCTTTTGCAATGTTGCTTATAGACTGCCAGGTAGGGGAAACAACTCCAAGTTCCTGGTAATCCTTTGTGAAAATGATCTGGCTATGGATTGTTTCAATGCCTTTGTTAAGATTTCGGAGGTATTTTGAGATCCTGCGGTCTCCTTTTACATCCGGAGGAAGCATTTCCGAGATAAGCTCGGTATACCCTGAAAGTACATTCACCTGATTGAGAATATCGTGCCTGGTGATATTGCTCATGAGGTTTATCTTCTTGTTTGCCTGTTTCAAAGCTTCCTGGTACCGATGTATCTCCGTGATATCATGGATCATTACCAACTTGCCCTCTGAATCATCCCTTGTCATAAGGGGACTTACACTGACAGTGAAGAACCTTGTTTCCAAACCGCTCTTGAGTGAAATTTCCCTGCCGAAACTTCCCTCAGGCGAATCACCAAAAATCTCCACTCCCTCTCCGAAAATGCCATTTAAGTTTTCTCCCATGACCTCTTTTCTTACTTTTCCGGCGAGTTCAAGTGCTGCCTTATTAATATCCACTATAGAGTTTGAAAAGTCCACAACAATGTACCCGTCATTCATGGATTCTATCACACTCTCTCTGGCAACTGGAATAATGTTAAGGAACTCATGCTGGATTGTGCCCCAGAAGAGAATCAAACCGGTTATTGCAAAGGAAAAAGGAGTCGGATCAAAAAATTCAAAGGGCCCGATATCTGCTATGTGAAGTATATTTCCAATCACTGGAACACAAGCTGCAGTAAGAGCAATGGCTGCCTGGGTCCCATAAGGTGCGGTAAGGTGGACAAACTGCCTGATAAAGAAAAAGATTCCTGCGAAGATCAAAACAAAGGAGTAGATATAAAAAAACCAGAAAAATGGCCCATGCTTAAGTACAAGGAGAGGAAAGCCTCCTGAAGTATCAAGATAGAAACCTTCAAAGTACAACCCATGGATGCTATTTGTAAGCATCAACAGAATTGCAAGGCAGGGAAAAAGAAAAAGCAGTTTCTCATACTGTCGTGCAAACTGCCTGCATACCCCAGAGTATTCGGCTGCAAATAAAAACCACGCTACAGGAGCAAAGGCAATCCCCAGGTACTGGAGATGGGCAAATACATACTTATACTCAATATCCAGGAATCCGATTTCAAAAGCGTAATTCACGGACCAGAGAGCCATGCAGAGCATAATTAATATAAAATGCTTTGCAAAAGGCAAACTGCGGTAATTAAAGGCTTTGTATGCTTTGATTGCAAGCAAAGTGGATATAAGCCCTGAAAAAATTAATGCCCCCATATAGGGAAACGCAACGGTGTGTATTTGCAGGCTGATAAGACGACCTTCCTTTTTACAATTATTATTAGGCGAATGGGGAGAGTCAGGAAATAGAAGTAAAAAACACCAGACGTTTTAATAGTAACATAAAGACTATCTATATAAATTTATGCATTTAAGCAAAGAGAAATAAGATTACGAGTATAATGCCCGCGATATAAAATTCTCAGAAATAAACATTGGGAGGGTTCAATATAAAATTTATATTACCCGGACCCTGAAAGAAAAGGTGGAGATCCTTAAAGGAAAACTCCAGATAATTGCGATTTATTTGCTTACCAGACACCATTGTTTTTAAGAGTTGCAAGGATATTGGTAAATTCACTGTTGAACCTGCACTTTCCAAAATCAGGCGTGTCCAGGATTTTCTGCTTTACAGCCTGCAGCTCATTCATAAAACATCTGGAATCTTCAAAACCGGAGAATCCGGATTTTCCGCCTTCTGGACACTCTCCGAAATGCACGATATTTTCCTCCAGGATTTCCAGGAACCTGGGATCAAGATCTTTTGTAAAATAAGTGTCCAGCACAAGGAGATTTACGATTCTCTCATAGAATTTTAGAAGCTCGTAGTCTTCGCTTCCGGAAATGTAAGGAGAATCAGTCCGATAAATCTGTCCGTGTATATAGGTCAGATAGCTGGAAAGTGTGCTTATCAGAGATTCAAGGTTTTTCTCTTCAGGGAAAACAATAGGGAAACGCCTTAAAACTCCCGGATTCAGGCTCCCATTGTAAAGCCTGTCATTCTGGCAGATCTCGGAAAAGACCCTTGAAATTGAACTGTTAAGTGCAGCGAGGACGTAAAAATACCGGGAAGGGTCTTGAAGCACAATTCCACAACCTTTTTCAAAGAGATTGTTTCCTGCTGCGTCAAAAGAAGCCTGCAAGCTGTAATGATCCGAAACGACAATTTTCGGGGTATTGATATACTGCAACAGTTTGCAGTCTCCAACACTGTAATCTGCAGAAGAAAGAGATGTGGAATTGTGCTTAAAATTGTTTTTAAACTCCGTAATCCGGGCATATGTCAGGGGGTACCTTGCCTTCAATTCCTCAGGTTCAAGGAGTCGACACCCTTTCCTCAGACCATCGGCTTTAATTTCGTAAGGCAGCATGAAACAATAAGGAGAGGGATGGACCGCATATTCGTTAGAAAAGGCACTGTCTATAAACGGATATACAAGTTCTCGTTCGAGATTGATCTCCCTGTTCAGGCCCATACATTTATAAGGGGTTTCAGGAGAGTCATTTTCCGAAAGGCTTAACTTATGCAGATATTCGCTGTCAGTATTTATCCCGCAAAAAATATCTGCTGAAATATCACCCAGGGTGTTCGAAATCTTGCTTACTTTTTCTATAATACTGTTTTTGCTCCAGAACATGATAGGTTTCACTTCGTTATAATCGTGGAATTTATTTATGAATAGACTTATCCTTTCTATAAATAGACTTATCCTTAATCAGAAAATGATTTATTCCCGCCAGAAAAAAAAAATCATTCAGAGTTGATCCCGGAAACAAAAGGGTTAACGGGAAATGCATTTCTCGTAGATAAAAAACCCGGAAGGATTTGGACCATACATATTAACTTCTAATAAGTGGCTCCTTTAATCCGGCCCTGTAAAGGCTAAAAATTCTCTCAGGACTATCGTTTTTCGTTAAAATTTTCGAGCATTAAGGAGGGGAATAATCTGCCTGGATTGAGATCCATGCTCCCGCAGCATTAGGAGCCAGGGAAATTAATCCTTCTAAACAGCAAAGATCTGAACCTTTTACGGTCTCAGTGATTCCGACTGGAAAACTTGGCATTCTGCCCTGAGAGACTTTTACCCCGTGGGTTAGAAAAGGTCAATGTATATAAACATTTCACAAAAATCCAAAAGTATTGTATCCTGAAATGCTTTCGTAGATTCAAACCCATTGGGGAGTTCAATATATGAAGCAAATACAAAGTAGAAGTAGAATAGTGAGTCGTCTGTATCCGATATACAACTATATCCGAGATACAACTGTATCCGAGATACAACCTCAATAAAAAAAATTAAAAAAGGGAAATGATTCTGGAATAAATCACAATTGTTTTAAAAAACAACATCCATTGGTATTTCTGTTTCTAGTGAAATGATCACTGTTCCGTGCCCTCCGGATGTATGTTATAAGTGTGGTTATTTTCAACCTGGAATGTGATTGATCCGTCCCCTTCTACCCTGTAACCGAGTAATTCACCCGAGGTATTGTCGTAAACCTGCGTGTTGTCCCCGGCACTTATATTTACATTTATGAGTGCGCTGGCACCATTTGTGTTTGCCTTGAAAGTGAAATAATCATCCCTGTATTCCAGAGAATCAAAAAATGCATCGTAGGTATTGCTATTTACCATATAATATTCGTAAAACGACACTATGGATACATTATTTGAATCGTAGTTGTCAGCCCATTCCTGGAATTTTGGGTAGCTTATAGAGTACTTTATAGAGGGGTCTTTATCGGTTTGATGAGTAAAAACCGGATATGCCATCCCGGCCGATGATGCTGTTTCCCACCATCCCCAGGTATCGTCATCCAGGTTTCCGACACTTTGTTCAGCATGAACCCCCGAGTTTCCATTTCTCCAGACCATTCCCAGGTTTTCATATGCATAAATTGCGTGTGTAATGTTATCACTATTTCTCAACGAACACCAGTTTGTCGGCTTCTCCCCTATTGTTTCATAGACGTACCAATACTCCTCATCCATTAATCTGTATGCTTCTTCGAGGGGAAGGATGGTCAATTCTTTGGAATAATGTATGCCAGTATCCCAGGAATCGTTTTCCACCAGACCCCGCAGGTATTCAATTTCCGTTTCATTGCACTTCTTGAGAAGTCCTACATCAAACCATATTGTGCCTTTATCCCCTCTGCTATTAAGGTAGTTGATGCCCTGCTCCGTCGTATTTTTCGGATGCGGCCCATCAAGTCCAAAGGCAAGCATTCTGTTATCTCCAATTGCTGTTATGAAATTTCTGTCCGCATACTGGTCTATGCTATGTATATTCACATCAAGGAATGTTCCTTTTCCGATGACAAAGCCCGTGAACTTGATGTACCCGTTTGAGAAATCCACATAAGGCAATTTCTGCCTCTCAAGATCATAAAATGGAGTTACTATGTATGTGCCATCATTTATGGCGATAGTATTTGTTTTGTTGTATCCGTCAAATATTATTTTGAAATCGGATCTATCACCGGCATTTTTCAGGTATATGGTTTCATATTTAAGTTCGCCGGAAGGACTTTTGTAATAGCTTTTTAGGACGGATTTGTTACCTATTTCGGTAATTATCATCCTTGAACCCGGACTATTGAGTTCAACGAAACTTTCAGGGTCGTCCGTATTTATATCCATTGAAATTTGATAAGTGCATTTGGCCATCGGCGTAAAGCCGCAGATATAAAGTGATCCTACCTGTTTCGATTGTTCAAGATAGTGAATCAATGGAATGGAAGCACATTTACAAAAATTGAATGTCTTTGAAGAGCTCCTGAAATATCCTACATATGTATCTGTTCCAAAATTAGTGATGGGATCTACAACCGGAAGTATGAAGTAAGAAACTGGAGAGCAGTCTCTTGTAGTTGTATATTTTAACCTCATCGAGGAATTATCAAAAATGACTTTTGATTCATGGGTCCCGTAAATTGTTGAATACAGTATATCGGAAGTCCCATTCTGGAGTTTTGCGACAAAGGCATTTCCAGGAACACCATTATTCTCTGAATAGTTGCCCGTGAAAAGTAGAATATTACCTTGATTAATATTGTTGAGAGTTTTTGAACTGTTTGTGTCCCGGGAAACTCCGAGTTCTCCGGCACATGAGTAATTTAATATCAAGAACATAAAAAGAAATATTTTTATCTGATATGACCTCTCCATTTGCCCCCCTCTTCCTAATGATTTTCGAAATTTGCGTTAATTCTTTTTCATATGCAGTCCCGTGTGTGCAAAATATATAATATTATTTGTATTTATTGCCCATTAATTCAAAAATTAATAAACTGCGTTTTAGTATAGTAAATATTGCCTATAAAAACTTTTGTTTTGTGGTAAAAAGAAGTACGGAAAAAAAATTACATGTACAACAAAAGTAATTTATCTCAGTTCCTGTTGTAGTTACCACGCAGCTACTGTCAGGAACAGTTTAAGCCCGGACCTGAGCTTAACAAAATTCTAAAATAGCCTTCTCGGAGATTTCCTCTGGATTAAATGCTGACAAAGCATCTTCAGTTCGAAACACAAATTCATCAGAGGATTTTATGCCTATTCTTTCTTCCGTCTTCTTTTGACTGATAATCCATCTGATCTTCTTAGCATTTAGTTTCACAATAGAGAATCATCCCAGCTAACATAGTATGCGAAATATTTTCGGGATAAAGGGTCAAATCTTAAAAAATAGCAGGTAGAATATTGGAAATGCCGGAGAGAAAATAGTAAAAAGTGAGATTCTGAATACCTCAAATAGAAGTTATTCAGATTTCCTACTTATTAGAGGAAGCTAAGAACTCCAGAGAATTCGGCATCAAATGCGTACTTTTTAAAGTTAGAGGTTTCGAAAATCTTCTGCTTTATGTAATAGAGTACACTCAGAAGGCTTTCACTGCTTTCAGATTCCATATCTCCTGCATATGGGTGGATATTATCTTCAAGGGCACCCAGAAGCTTCGGGTCAATGCCATCTTCAAAGTAGGCATCCATAACCAGAAGGTTTGAAATCTGCTCATAAAAGCCCGTAAGCTCATCAAGCCAGCCCGCAACACCATTTCCTGCTGCATATTTCTGCCGGTTAAGGAACATGAGATAGCCGGAAATAGTGGTGATCAGGTCCTCAGTCAGCCTGTCTTCAGGAAATACAATTGGGAAGCGTTTCATTACTGCAGGGGTTACAGAGCTTGAGTACACCATCTCAGACTCGCAAACTGCTGGAAAAAGTCTGGCAATCTGGCTGTTAAGGACTGCAGTTACATAAGGGTATTTTTCCGGTTCTTTAAGGACAATACCACAGCCGCCCTCAAATACATGGTTTCCGGAAGCGTCGTAGGCTGCCTGCAAACGGTAGCCTTCGGTAGCAATGATTTTCGGAGTGCCAAGGTACTCCAGAAGTTTCTTGCCCCTTACACTATAGTAGTCTGCGGAGTCAAGAGGAGAGTTGTCGTGATCGAACTGATTTTTGAATTCCAGGATTCTCCCGTATGCCATAGGGAACCTGACTTTCAGATCCTCTGGAGGGATTATTCTGCCCTCCTTCCTGTTGCCTTTGTCTGACAGCTCATAAGGCAGCATAAAACGGTAAGGTGAGGGGTTAAATGCAAATTTTTCGGAAAATGCGCCTGAGACGTAGGGATAAATAAGTTCAGGCTCTAAAATTACGGGTTTACAGAGGCCTTCACAAAGGTAAAGCGAGTCAGAATCGCTTCCTTCTGGAACTGCAAGCCTGTGCAGCAACCCATTTTTGGTGCTAATGCCTCCAAAGATGCTTTCGGAGATGTCTCCAAGTTTAGTCGGAAGTTCACAGATCTTTTCTACAATTCGGTTTTCATTCAGGAACATCTATTTTTCACTTCTTAGAAATATATTGAGAAAATTCCTTTTCTCTTGTTTTTACTCTCAGAGCTGGATCTTGTCTGAGTTGTTGAAAAATAATTTTATCTCAGCACTCTGAACTCTGATGTCCCATTAAAACAATCAAAATCCGGTCTGAAAACGCAGGATAGGGTTTGTATAATTACCTGCAGGAAATAGTAGAATAGCATAAGTATATAAATATATTCGCACTGAAAATTAATTATAAATATAAATCATGACAAATAGCCAAAGTAAATACAGATCAATACAAAAACGTGGAGCAGCGACTCGTATTATTAAGAGGAGAACTATTAGAAGCAGCTCTAAGTAGAATAAAAAATAAGGAGGTGGAGAAATAAATCTCTATTTGATGCAAAGTTTCAGGCATATAATCTGTTATTCAAGGAAATGCCGAGACTGACCAAATAAATTTAAATACTGATTTTCAGACTACTTATATATGCAAGGAAGCAAATATTCCGAAAAGTATTTAATAAGAGAAGCTACAGCCGAAGACATATCCGGAATGCTTAAGGTCTTTAACTATTACGTTGAGAATAGTTTTGCAGCGTATATCGAAACTCCGGTTGACCCCGAGTTTTTTCAAGCTGTTCAGAGTCAAAATGAGCAGGATGGAAATGAGCATTTTCCTTTTTATGTTATTGAAGAAATGGGAAAAATAATAGGACTCGGAGCCCTGAGACCATATTTTCCATTCCCGAATTTCGGGCACACAGGTGTGGTTTCCTATTTTATCCTGCCGGGGCACACAAGAAAAGGCCTTGGGTCCGGGATGCTGGACAAACTCTGTACGAAAGCCAGCGAAAAAAAGATGAAAAGCCTCCTTGCAAATGTGTCCTCAAAAAATGAAGCCAGCCTGAACTTTCATCTGAAACACGGTTTTATTGAATGCGGGAAGTTCCGGGAAGTCGGAACTAAATTTGGGAAATATTTTGATATCGTATGGCTGCAGAAGTTCCTTGAGGAAGATCGGGAGTAAAATCAGATAAAATCAGATAAAATCAGATAAAATCAGATAAAACAAGAGTAAAAAAGAGAATTGGAAAAGGAACATTAAAAAGAACCTGCAAGGGGCAGATAATCAATGTTTCCTTTACCCATATCGTAAGCTGTCTCACAAATACCATCACCATCGGCGTCTGGATTTGACTGACTGAAACCATTCCCTTCAGGTGAAGCCCAGAAGTTCCCACCCAGGAAAGATTTTCCAACAATATTGGTGCCTGAGTTTTTGCTTACATTCCAGACATTGCCTGAACTTTTGCCTTCGGAATATAGATTTTTCGTGTTGTTAAGGTAATTATTATAGATAATATTGTTATTTGAGTCCAGAATGCAAATGCCATATCCTGAATTCAACTCTACAATATTGCTGTTAAACGTGTTATTGCCGGAAGAGTTCATACAGATACCGTACTTTGCATTCAGATTCACACTATTGCCGATCAGAACATTTTTGTCGGAGGCTTTCAGGTAGATGCCAATTCTATTGTTTGGTGCCCTGTTGTCACTCAATGTGTTGTCATTGCTGAAAGAATCAAGCCAGAAACCATAACTGCTGTCAGATGCGGTATTGTTGGCAAGCACGTTTTTGCTGGCGTTATGCAGAAGAATTGAGACATCACTGTAAGAAGCTGTGTTGTTTCCCAGTTCGTTTGCAGCAGAATCCCACAGACTGATGCCATACTTATTGTTGTTTAATGCTATATTGTTGTCAAGTACATTTTCGTTTGAAGTTTTCAGGTAAATACCCACTTTATTATATGACGCCCTGTTCTCATTCAGAGTATTGCCGTTACTTGACGAGTCCAGCCATATGCCATAATTGCTGTTAAATACCGTGTTATTGCCAAGGATGTTTCCGCTGGAGTTATGCAAAATAATACAGACATTGCTGCTGTTTGAGGCTGTATTGTTACTTAATGCGTTTTCGCTGGAGTCCCACAGATTGATGCAGGACCCGGAGTTATCGAACGCCGTACTGCCGGTAACTGTGTTTCTGCTGGAAGCTTTCAGATATATGCCGATCTTATTGTTTGCTGCAGTATTATTTTCCAGTACATTGCCGGGGGAAGAATCCACCCAGATACCGTAACTGCTGTTGGAAACCCTGTTATTAAAAAGTATATTTTCGTTTGAGCTGCGCAGCAGGATACAGGCATTGCTATATGAGACTATGTTGTTGCTAAGAGTGTTGTTGCCTGAGAAATCAAGACGGATGCCGAATCCCGGATTTAAGTAAAAATTGTTTCCTTGAATATAGTTCCCGACAGCGTTCTGAAGAATACCCTGGTAGTTAAATAATTCGTTGTTTTCAATGCGGCACTCTTCAACCCCATAAAGGTGAATTCCGGAATTGGGGGAACTTATATTTCCTGTAACATTGAACCCACTAATAACCACTCCATCAGCTGTGACAGAGAAAACATCCTCCGAGCTGCGGACTGCCTGAACTCGGGTATCCGAAGGGCTGCCAGATGCCGAAACAACAACCAGGTCTTCCACATTTATTTCTACGTTTTCCACATAGATGCCCGGATAAACAAGAATAGTATCCCCTGGATATGCACTGTATACCGCAGCCTGGATAGAGGTGAAATCGGCAGCCTGGTCTGCACTGTTGCTTACGGTAATTACCGTGGACTTCGATTCTTTGAGCGGGAGATAATCAATGAACCCGCTGCCTTCAATATCATACATGGAATCAAAGATGCCGTCAAGGTCAATATCCCTGACACCCATCGGATAGACAGTTCCGTCAGGTCTTCCCCAGAAGTTACCACCAAGGTGAGACCCGCCTACAATATTAGTGCCTTCGGATCTCGTTGTATTCCAGAGATTTTCCCCTGCGGCCAGTTCAGATTCCACGTTCACTGCATTATAAAAATAGTTGTTATAAATGAGGTTACTGGAAGTCTCGTAGATTTGCAGGCCCACTTTTGTGTTAGACTTTATAGTATTGCTGACCAGAACATTACCGTTTGACACACCTGTAAGAGAAATACCCCCATCATTTTCCGAAACCGTGTTATTTTCCAGTGTGTTGCCAGGAGAATCAAAAAGTGAAATTCCACTGCTACAGTATGAAACTGAGTTATTTCTCAGAATATTGTTCTGACTGTCACCAAGGCTGATGCCTGTCAGGCTATCCGAAACATCATTATCAATCAGGGTGTTACCTGAGCTAAACATGTAAAAATCGATGCCACAGCTATTATTCGAGAGTATATTATGCTCAATGCGGCAGTCAGCAACTCCATATAAGTGAATCCCGGCAGCTGAGTCCGATCCTCTTATGCTAAAGCCCTTAATGCTCACTTCATTTGCCCAGATACCGAAAACGTCTTTAGAACTATCAGCTGCCTGAATGATTGTATCTGAAGAGTTGCTGGATTCGGAAAGAATGGTCAGAGATTTGGTAATTTCAATATTTTCCTCGTAAATGCCTGGTTTGACAATTATTTCATCGCCTGGATTTGCAGCATTTACTGCAGCCTGAATGGATGTAAAATCAGCAGCCAGACCTGTATTGTTATTTACCGTAATTGCGATAGCTGCTGCATTTCCTGTGATCACGAGATTGAACGCGAGAACTGCTATGAAAACGATTATGCTTTTTCTTTTTGTTTGATACATGGTAAACTCCGTAACAAAATTCTTGAATTCTGTAACGAAACCTATTTTTCGGACAATTATCGGAATTAATAGTCGGATCTCAGAGGTTTAGGGGAGAGACCTTCTCTAAAGCGCTACAGGTGACCTCGAAAAATCTAAAAATTAACACGGCTACCTCGCTGCTCTCATGGATATAAGAACAATGTTTTAAGCCTGGACACCTAATATTTGAAATTTAATTAGTATGTTAAAAAATAGTACAGTTATATAAAATTAACTCAAATGTTAGGAAGTTGGGTATTTGAATACTTCATTTCCTCATCAATCAGGATTGATTTTGTGTAAATTTGTTATAAATGGCGACGTTTCCAGCAAAATTACATCCTAAAAAGTTAGAGAAATCCAGGGTTTTAAACATTCTTTTAGAAAAACAGGAATAATTAAAATAGAATAATCGAAATATAAATAGATGGGGGGAGAGTTAATTTGATGGGTAGGAGAGCTTTGCTGCTATTAGTATTCATTCTATTTATTGTACTTCCGGCTGCAAACATAGATTGGATGAAGTGTATGGAAAATTCCGGTTCTGCAGCCGGAGATTTGCCAACGGACCTGACAGAAGGAGAGATAAACCGCAGTAATGACGGAAAATACAGGGATGGCGTGGTTGATAATTATGATTATTATTTAAATCCGGGATACCCAGCGGGATTCACCCACGCTACTGGAAATAGAGGGAGTGGATAAGTACGCTATACAGAGTGAACCTGAAGAGATGCGTAAAAAGCAAAATAAAGCAATTATGCTGCGGGGATGAGTTCTCAGGTTATGGAAAACCCGGGATGCCAGAACCTTTAGCCCTGGCTCAGGTTCTCACAGGTAAACACATAAAGGGGGATGCCCGTGACAGGATAAAGTGAATAAGGATCGCGATTAAATAGATAGTATTTTGATATGAAAATATTAAAGAGGTCCAGATTTATGAGTTTGGCGGACCGGAGGTTATGAAATACGAAGATGCCCACGAGCTCCGGCCAGGCCCGGGGAAGAGGTCTTTGTAAATTACCGATAAACCAAATTGCACGCGGCTACCCCGCCCTAAACAGGCTGTTCGACAATTATTTTCAGTAATAACGGAATTTCTTCGGTCTCGGTTATACACTCAGAATGGATGAAACGAAGGCTTTTCTTGTGAACAATTATGGAAAAATTGAAAATGAGTGAAAGTAGTCATTCGGACCTACAGCAAATCAGAACTACTGTTTGAGTCAAAATGATCTTAGCTTTGGATCTTAGCTCTGGATAATTATTTTAGTTAAAAGCTTTGGAAATCGCCCTCCAACCCGAATATAGACCATAAACTTAATGAATGTCTTAACTTAGTTTTTACCTGAGTTTAATTTCCTTTTTCTTTGATCAGCAGTTCAGCCGATTCAAACCCGGCTTTTACCGAGCCGTTCATACTCCTTTCCGGATAGTTGGTTGATGAGAACATACCTGCAAGGTAAAGTCCGGATGGGCCTGCAGTAAAAGGAAGCACATTTTTAAGATACCCCTGTTCGTATACAGGAGCAGTATCTATTCTACGGTAGAGTTTCGTCCAGTGAACCTCTTCTCTTGAGAATCCGGGAAACATTTTTTCGAGCCCTCTCAGATAAGAATCAATGAGCTGTTCTTCTTTTTGCGTCCAGAGAGCACTTTTTTCATCCTGGAAATAGGACGTCACATAGACCAGATGCTCACCATAATCTTCAAAAGGCAAATAATTAGTGTGCTCGATTATGGCTCCAAAAGGCACATCGGCTTTTATGTTCAACCAGTAATTCCCATCTTCCATAAGCTTTCTGTCAAGCCCGATCAAAGCACACGCCGTCCCTTGATAACGGATATTTTGTAAGGAATCATGCAGGGCTCCAAGCTTGCCTCCGGTGATTGCGTCCAGTATCATTGGTTCTACAGTTGAAATAACTGCATCGCAGGCTATAAAATCCCCACCAACTACCACTCCCTGTACGGCATTGCCTTTGATCACAATTTCCGTTACTTCCTTAGTTGTTTGAATCTCTCCCCCATTTGCAGTTATTTCCCCTGCCAGAGCTTCTATAAGGGAGTTAAAACCTCCTCTCATGTACCCCAGTTTCTCTCCTTCTTTTCCCCTATCCGACCTTATTTTCACTCGCCCGATTAGCCAGGCAGCAGAAACGTTTTCAGCATTGTCTCCGAATTTGCTTTTCATCAGGGGAGCAAAAAAGTTTTCATACACCGACTTTCCTGCAGTATCGAGGATCCAGTCCTTTGCCTTTATTTGATCATAGGGCACCGTGTCTTTTATCAGTCTTATCCTGAAGACCAGCAGGCCAAGTTTTACCAGGTCAAGAATAGAAAGAGGGCTAAAGTGTAAGATCTCAACAGGGGTGTTCATAGGATAGTTCTTACCGTCCACGAAATAGGCGTTTTTTGCTTCCAGCCATAGCATCTGCTTTTCAAGCCCAAGTTCCCTTATCAAGGCAAGAAGTTCCGAATCGCTCCTGAATATATGGTGGTAGTACCTTTCAATAAAGTATTTTTTTCCGGAGTGTTCCAGACAGTAGCTTGCTGCCATTCCTCCAATATCCGGATCTTTTTCAAAAACGATTACTTCGTTAGATTTACAGAGCCTGTAACCTGCTGACAAACCGGCAAGTCCGCTTCCGATAATTACTATCTTCATGTATATTTTTCCCTCTGTTCGTTAAATTTTTAAGTTAATTTTTGAGAATTGGCATTTACAACCTTGCAATTTCGATATAGAGAAACAGATAGATTCTAGAGAAACAGATAGACCCCACATCTTTTTACCAGGAAAGGTTTTGTAGAACTGCAAATTACGTAAACTACCCCTTTGCATATCGATATGTCTAACCGCTATATATACATTAAACTCATTTATATTATAGCACAGTACATACTGAGTGCAGAGCTATCGGGTTACAAAAAGACGAGGGTCAGGGTTGTACTACGATCAGAAAATTAGCTCGGTTTTTGAGGAGCTGAAGACATCCGAGGAAGGGCTGAGCTCCGGAGAAGCTGAAAAAAGACTGGAAGAGTATGGGAAAAACGAACTTAAAGAAAAAGAAGAAATCTCTGTCTTTCGCCTCTTTATCTCACAATTTAAAAGTATTTTAATATTTATCCTGATAATTGCTTCCATTGTTTCGGCTTTACTTGGGGAATCCATTGATGCAATAGTGATTTTATTTACTGTTTTTCTTGCTGGAGTTCTCGGTTTTGTGCAGGAGTACAGAGCTGAAAAAGCAATTGAGCTTCTCAAATCCCTGACGTCTCCGGAAGCAGTTGTAATAAGAAATGGGACCGAAAAAAAAATTCCATCAACAGAACTGGTTCCCGGGGACATTATTCTGCTTCAAACCGGGGACCGCATTCCTGCAGATGCCAGGATAAGTAAAGAGTTCAACCTTAAAGTGGACGAATCCTCGCTCACCGGGGAATCCGTGCCTGTCCAGAAAATTACCGATTCTCTGCCTGCAGACACCCCAGGAGCTGACAGGAAGAACATGGTCTATGCAGGGACTGCAGTTGCCTATGGAAGAGGAAGGGCTGTTGTCACGGCAACTGGCATGAAAACCTCTTTTGGAGAACTTGCCGGGCTTCTCGGGACAATAGAAAGGTCCAGAACCCCTCTACAGGAAAGCCTGGATAAATTCGGCAGATTGATTGGCGGGGCAACTCTTATAATTGTAGCTTTTGTTGCAGTGCTCGGTGTATTTTCCGGCTTTCCCCCTCTTGACATGTTTCTCTGGGGTGTTGCGCTTGCAGTTGCCGCTATCCCTGAAGCCCTTCCTGCGGTTGTGACAGTAGGGCTCGGGCTTGGAGTAAGGCGCATGGTCAAAAGGCATGCCCTTGTAAGAAAACTGCCTTCCGTAGAAACGCTAGGTGCTACAGATGTTATCTGTTCTGACAAGACGGGCACACTTACTCAGAACAAAATGACGGTTGAAAAGATATATGTTAACGGGCAGACCCTCAAGGTCACAGGAAACGGGTATAACCCTGAGGGAAAATTTCAAAAAGGAGATTCAGAAGTACCGGAGGACGATACACATCTTCGGATTCTTTTGCTTGGGGCTGCTCTCTGCAACGATTCAAACCTTCATGAAGAAGAAGACGGATGGAAAATTACAGGAGACCCGACAGAAGCAGCTCTTGTGGTCGCTGCGGCAAAGGCTGGATTTGAAAAATCCGAGCTTGACCGGAAATATCCGCGGCTTGGAGAAATCCCTTTCTCTTCCGAAAGTAAGAGAATGACTACCTTCAATAAACTGGAGGACAATCCGGGTAACTTTTTTGATTCCGAGCTTGTGACTTTTTCAAAAGGGGCTCCAGAGGTCATCCTTGCCTCGTGTACGAAGACTTTCCTCAACGGCGAAATGAAAGCTTTAACCCCCGAGCACGAACAGGAGATCTCCGAGCAGGTTAAGGAGCTTGCTGATCAGGCGCTGCGGGTTATGGCCATTTCTTTCCGCCCGCTGGAAGAAAACTTTTCTCCCGAAAAAGTTTCGTTCGGGGAAATCCCTGTAGAGAAGATCGAAGAAGACATGGTCTTTTCAGGGTTAATTGGCATGAGAGACCCTCCCAGGGAAGAAGTGAAAGCTGCAATCAAAACCTGTGAGGATGCCGGCATCAAGACTGTAATGATAACAGGAGACCATAAGGTTACAGCAGCTGCAATTGCGCGAGAACTCAGGATTTTGAAAGAAAACGACCTTACACTTACTGGTTCTGAACTTGACAGCCTTGAAGAGAGTGAATTTGAAGACAAAGTTGAAAGGGTCTCGGTTTACGCCCGGGTCTACCCTGCCCATAAACTGAGGGTAGTAGAAGCTCTAAAAAAGAAGGGCCATGTTGTGGCGATGACCGGAGACGGGGTAAATGATGCTCCTGCCCTGAAAGCTTCGGATATGGGCATAGCAATGGGCATTACAGGCACTGATGTGAGCAAAGAAGCCTCAAGCATGATCCTGACCGATGATAACTTTGCGTCCATTGTCTCGGCAGTTGAAGAAGGACGAAATATATTTAAAAATATCAAAAATTTCATCACCTACGGGCTCACAGCCCATATAGGGGAAGTCCTGATCGTCCTCATAGCAATTTTGGGCTGGCAGATCCTGCCTTTACTTGCCGTACAGATCCTGTGGATCAATCTGATTACAGATGGTCTCCCTCCTATGGCTCTTTCTGTTGAACCTCCTGACAGGGGGCTTATGAAACAGAAGCCGAGGAACGTTGAAGAAGGGCTTATAACCCGCCGTGAAGTCGCTGCCGGACTGGGGCTGGGAGGGCTTATAGCCTCGCAGGCACTGATAATTTTAGTATGGGCTCTGGACAGCGGTTTTCCCATTTCGAAACTGCAGACTATGATCTTCACACTTGTGGTCTTTTCAGAGATGTTCAACGCCTTCAACTGGCGTTCGGACAGGTATTCGGTTTTTTCACTGGGACTTTTTACAAACAAGCCTCTGGTCTACGCTGTCCTGACCACAGTAATTCTGCAGTTGATGGTGGTTTACGTCCCGTTCCTTCAATTTGCTTTCGGGACAGTTCCCCTTTCACTTTCTGAGTGGGGAATCATACTGGCTCTAGCTTCCACCACACTCATCTCGATGGAGATTGTAAAGTACCTGAACGCAAGGAGAGCACACTGATCAAAAAGTAAATTGAGTTTGTCCGGTTCTCTGATTCAAGCAGTCAGGCCCAGATTCCTTTTTCCGGATTAAAACAGTCATTCCCCTGTTCCGAACAGTCATTTCCCTGTTCCGAATTCCAGAATTAAGCAGTCAGGCCCTGATCCTATCATCGGTTTTCTTTTTTCTTTCAGTTTTAATCGCAAACTTCAAAAGCGGAGGTGAAACCAGAATAGATACAACCACCATAAGCACTATCCCCGAAAATATTTCCTGGTTGATAATCTCCAGTTCCCTGCCTATGGTTAGTACCACAAGTTCTACCCCTGCCCTGGGCATGACTCCTATCCCGAAGATAAGGCTTTCATAAAAATCAAAACCTATGGCTTTTGACCCTATGAAACCCCCTATTAGCTTTCCTGAGAGGGCAAAGAGGACAACCAGAAGGGCAAAAATACCTGTGTTTCCCAGGGTGGACAGGTCAATTGAAAGGCCTATAAATGCAAAAAAAAGAGGGATCAAAATCCCGTAAGCCAGTCCTTCTACTTTACTCTGCACGTCCTGGATTTTGGCAAGGGGAATTTCCGAAATTAATATCCCTCCTATGAACGCTCCTATTGTTGCATGAAGCTCAAAAAACTCTGCAAGATAGGCAGAAAAAAGGGCTACCATGACCACAAAAGAAAATACGGCTTCTTTTGCATGCATTTTCTGAGCATAGACAAAAAGCCTGGGAAAAAGATACTTTCCGAGGACATACATAATCAGCAGAAAGAGCAGAATTTTTCCTGCAATCGTAAGAACGCCCAGAACTGAAGGCACGCGGTGAAAACGGGAAAAGGTAACCACCACAGAGAGCAGAAATATCCCTATAATATCGTCCAGGATTGCCGAGGAGAGTATTACTGTCCCTGGCCTGCTGGAAAGGTAGTTCAGGTCTATAAGGGCCCTGAGCACCACTCCTATGCTTGTAGGGCTGAAAGCAACTGCCATAAAGAGGCTTTGAAGAAAACTGAACTCAAAGATTTTTCCAAGCCAGAAACCGAAAGCAAAGGCAAAGGCGACCTGAAAAAGTGTAGGAACAAGGGCAGCCAGCGCTGCAGGTTTCAGGTCCCTTAAGCTCACTTCTTTATATCCTGCAGTGAAAAGCAGAAAAATAGCCCCAAGCTGGGCAAAGAAAGTAATTACACCGGTTTCTACGTTAAGAAAAAGCACTCCAAGTAAGATACCTGCCAGAATTTCTCCCATGACTGAGGGGACACCTACTCTTTCTGCCACCTCACCCAGAATTTTCACACTGAAAATCAGGAATAGTATCTGAAACAGAGCACTCACTGCTGTTAGTCCCCCACTCTTTGCTTTTTTACCCCAAACTCCTTTTTCTCAGGACTTATCCAGAGCTTTTTAGATCTCAATTTCCGTTTCCAGCTTTATCCCTCTGTTTTGTTCTCCGTTTAATCTCTCAATTTCCGTTTCCGGCTTTATCCCTCTGTTTTGTTCCCCGTTTAATCTCTCGATTTAATTTTCCGGATTTATCCCCTCTACTTTAGCCTCTGTTTTATCCCTCAATTTAATTTTCCTGCTTTCATCCATTCATTTTTTCGTCCCCTATTCTTTCCTTCTTTCTTCTTCTACAAATCTCCTTTACGAGATCTTTCTTGGAGATAATTCCTGCCAGTTTTCCATTTTCGCTGACACATACGCGGTCAAACCTGTGCTTCATCATAAGATCCGAAGCGTCTTTGAGTGTAGCGTTAAGAGAAATTGTCACAGGATGCGTAATCATTACGTCTCCCGCTTTTCCTCCAAGAGACCTTATAGCTGTAAGAGGAGTATGTTTTGCTCTGGGAACCAGACACAAAAGCAGGATTTCAAGAACGATGTCAAGATCAATAATTCCCACAAGCTCATTATTCTTATTCACTACCGGGAAAGTATGGTAGGGAAGCTTCCCAAAAAGCGAAAAGACTTCTTCCAGAGGAGTGTCTTCCTGGATTGTTACTACCTCTCTGGTCATAAGTTCTTTAATTGTTATCCAGAGGCAACGCTCAAAAATTTCGACGATCTGTTCGGATGGAGGACCAGCTTCCAGAAACCCTTCAAGAGAATCAGGTAATTCTTCTCCCTTTTCAGAAACCTTTTCCAGCTGTTTATCTTTTCCTTTTTCCTTTTCTTCCCTCTCTTCGTTGCTGCTTCCTTGAGAGGAGTTTCTTCCTGCAAGATTATTTGCCAGAGAGAATATTTTGTCCATAACCAGCCCCCATTTTATAGAACTCTCCCCTTTTTACATATTATTTGTGTTCTCCGGCACTTTCTTCTCTGTATATGGGGTTTATCCGTTCATTTCAAGTTTCTTCTTATAATAGAGGGTGAAATCCCTCCCGGGGCGCAGGGTAAAGTTGTAAGAGGAGTACTCTTCTGCAGAGATTTCCCTGTACATATCATAGGACATGGGCACAATAATAGCATCGTACTTACTGCTTGCAGGAGGTTTTGAAGAATACCCCACTTTATCATAGTCCTCCAGGTACCAGGGCAGAGGCCAGTACAACTTATTCGGGTCAACCACATAAAGCCTTAGATTTTCAGGCCTTCGGTCTAAACCTTCTATCTTTTCCATGAGCTCCCGAATATCCGGAGAGGCCTGTGTATACGTCATCAGCTCTGCCGGCTCCATGCTCCTGTAGTAATTTACCGAGATACACTGGCCCAGAGAGATTAGCAGGGCGAGCGCCAAAATTCCTGCTGTTAAAGTACGGGCTTTTCCGGGATGTTTTGCCCGGAAAGACGGTTTCGACCCTGTCAGAGGGCTTAGATTTCCTTCCAGAAGCTCCTGTTCCGGCATTACAGATTCAGTATTTCGGGAAAATAGTTCTCCCAGATAAGCTCCTGCCAGGATTCCAAAGGGCAGGACAATATGTACAACAAGCCAGGGAACTTTTTCCTGAAGGTAGGAATAGAGCAGAAGGCTGGTAAATGCCCAGTAACAGAGGAAAAGGAAAAATGGAACATTTCGACCTTTACTTTTCAGAAAATGGAAAAATCCTGCAGTCCCAAAGAGTATAACCGGAATCTCGTATCTGAAAAGGATGGGGATATAATAATAAAATGGACCTCCGATCCTCTCTATCCTGTGCATTGCCAGCCAGTGGGTAAAAGCCCTTTCTACGATTGAGAAAAGGGAAATATCGTTCCTGAAAAGGCTTGTATAAAAAAACATTATAATGAAAATGGAGAGAGCCCCTGAAAGAAGAATTTCAGGGAGGAAGGGTAAAAGTACCGAAGCTTTGCGGAGGAGGGTCTTTTGCAAACTCAGGTTTTCTCTCTTCCAGGTGGAATAAATCCAGTATAGTAAGCCCATCCCGGCATAAGCTCCGAATATAAGTATGATAACGTAGGCGTTTTCCTTTGCAGTTACGGCAATGGCAAGGGAGGAAGCTGTCAGGATAAGGTAAAGGTATCGCTTTGAGTTGTGAATATTGTCGAGATAGCGGAATACACCTGTAACAGCAGCCAGAGTGCAAAACACAATTATCATATCATTTCTGAAGAACCTTGAGAAGTAGACCATGCTTGGAGAAAATGCAAGCAGAAACATTGCCCAGAGCACTCCGCTTTTTCCCAATTCTTTCTTCAGCAAAAAGAGCAACAGAATAGTTGCCACTCCGAAAAAGACCGGGACCAGGCGAGCTGTTGTATCGTTTATTCCCAGGAAATGGAAGACAGCTGCAGTAGAATGGAAAAGAAAGGGACCGTGGTAGGCTGGATTATAACTGTAATCCCCGGTTTCAAGCAGTTTGAGGGTAAAACTGCCGTGTACGCTTTCATCATGATGAAAAACCCTCTCTCCAAGCTCAAATAGTCTGAGGGCTAGGGCAAAAAAAACGATCAGAAGCCCGAAAAGCCTGTACTTTTTATAAGAGAGCTTCGGTGAATTTACGGGGTCAGAATCTGGACTTTGCTGCATTGTTTCCCAAACCTTCCGGTGATGGCTGTTCCTTATAAGGCATAGGTATATTTAAGGAATAGGATGAAATAGTCTTCCTCATGGCTGAAGTAAAAATTAAGTTATTTGCAAATCTGCGTGAGGCAGCAGGCACACCAGAACTCCTGCTTTCCGGAGAAAAGGTCATTGATGTCCTGTTATCCCTCACCGACAAACATCCGGAGTTAAAAAACCTTATTTTTGAAAAAAGCGATGACAAAAGTGATGAAAAAGGCGAGACCCCGGTCCTTTGCGGCTCAATTAATGTCCTGGTCAACGGAAACAATGTCCGGCACCTGGAAGGGCTTGATACTCTTCTAAAGGACTCGGATGAAATTGGAGTTCTACCTCCCGTTTCAGGAGGCTAATTTTTTTAAGGGGCGAGTATATGGGCAGAATATTTAAAGAACGCACTTCAGTTGATGAAGCTTTACGGCTTTTCCTTGAAAGCATTTCCCCTCTCAGGCACACAGAAGAAGTACCACTTGAAGCCTGTGCAGGCAGGGTACTTGCAGAGGCTGTAGTTTCCGGAAGAGATGTCCCTCATTACAGGCGTGCTGCAATGGACGGATACGCTGTCAGAGCATCCGATACTCCAGGTGCTTCCCCTGCAAATCCCGTGCTCTTACAGCTTTCCGAAAGTATAGAGGAAGGAACTTCTATGTGGGTTCATACCGGAGCCGCACTGCCGGAAGGAGCCGATGCGGTTGTAATGGTTGAGGACACTGTTACAGCCGGGGACCTGGTTGAAATCAGGGCTCAGGTTTATCCGGGAAGGAACGTCGGGCAGATTGGAGAGGACATAAAAAGAGAAGATCTGGTTTTTGAGGAGGGGCATCTCCTTCGCCCCTGTGACGCTGCAGTACTTGCATCCCTTGGACTGGATAGGGTGAAGGTTTTCCGAAAACCGGTGGTTGCGGTCATCCCCACAGGAGACGAGCTGGTAAGCCGTGAGACTGCCGGAGAAGTCCCTCCACCGGGAATGGTGCTTGAGACCAACGGGCTTATGACTGCCCTTTATGTGAGCAGGTGGGGCGGAATTCCCAGATATACAGGGATCGTGCCTGACCATCCTGAGAGCATAAAAGAAGCGGTGGAAGCAAATCTGGACGCCGATATGATCCTCCTCTCAGGCGGGACTTCGGTTGGTAAAAGAGACCATTCCCCTGAGGTTGTCGAATCCCTGGGAAAACTGCTTATACACGGTGTAGGAGTCAGCCCTGGAAAGCCTACAGCCCTTGGAATTATAGATAAAATTCCTGTGGTTTGCCTTCCAGGCTACCCGGTTGCCGGGCTTGTTGCTCTATACTTTTTTGTCCGACCCGGGATCCGTAAACTGGGTTCGATCCCTGAAGTTCCGGAAATTGTCCTTAGAAAGCGCCTGGCTGCAAAAATAAGTTCGAAAATAGGATATGTTAATTTTATCCGTGTTGTTTTTGAAGGCGATAAGGTGCGCCCACTTATGGGAAAGGCAGGAGTCCTGAGCTCGGTTGCAAAGGCTGACGGTTACGTGCTGGTTCCTGAGAACGTGGAAGGCTATGAGGAAGGACAGGAAGTGAATGTTTTCCTGATCGAGTGAAGGAAATGGATGTCTTCCAGGTCGAGTGAAATTGATATACAGAACGGATACGGCTAGCTTTTTGTATTTTTTCACTCTCTGGAAATGAATAAAATTTTATACTACCACGGGCTATTGGGACTGGAAAAAACCGTCCCTTACTCCAATTTTTAGATAATATAAGTGAAAAAAATGCCCTCTCCAGATAAAGAAATGGATAAGATTTTTCTAATAGGAGTTGGCGGCTTTCTTGGAGCCGTTTGTCGATTTTTGCTCTGCGAACTTGTGGAAGGGCAGCTTGGCATCCTATCTGTAAACGTACTTGGGAGTTTCATGCTGGGCATGATAATGTACGACACTGAGTACCTGGGTTTCATAGGTCCTAAAGGGAGGATTGCATTTGGCACAGGGTTTATGGGAGCATTTACAACTTTTTCCACATTTGCAGTCCAGTCTTTCAGCATGCCTTTCATTCCAGCCCTTGGAAATATCAGTGCCAATATCTTTCTTACCCTTACAGGCGTATTCTTCGGTAGGAGTGTTATAAAAGCCCTCTCAAGCAAGGAGATCTGAGAAATGTTTCCAGTTTCGGGCATCGGAGAACTCTTTTTAATAGGCACTGGAGGTTTTATAGGGGCATCTCTCCGCTATACGGTTTCAAGCCGCGTGCCAAAAATCCGGAATATCCCGGCAGGGACCCTGACAGTAAACCTTCTGGGTAGCATAGTGCTTGCACTCTTAACTTTTTCCTCTGAGCCCGAATCCATGGTATATCTGTTAAACATAGGAATTCTTGGCTCCTTTACAACCTTCTCCACCTTTGCCTACGAGACTTTCAAGTTGCTTGAGGATGGGAAAAACGTTTCATTTTTTCTCAATATCTTTCTAAATGTTATGCTCTGCCTTCTGGGTGTAAGCATCGCATATCTTGCCCTCAGGCTTTGATTTTGAAGATATCCCCTGGAAGAGGTTACTTAGGGCAGATTATAAAGATTGTTTTATGGTTGTTTCAGATATCTTCCAGGTTGTTTCAGGTATTTTCTCGGCTTTAAGTTATTTGTTTAAAGCATCAGCTGTTAGAGCAGCGAATTTAAAACACCATTTAGAAATCTGGCTACCTGGAGTAAAATAGCCCGGATTAACGGATTTAAAAAAGACTATGAAGTAACTTAAAATATAGAACTAAAAAAAATGGTAAAATAGAAAAGCCCTTAAAATCACTTTACAAGGGCTTTTGCAGATCTTCTTATGAAGCGCCTTTTATGACCTGAAGAGGTGAAGCGCTGTGAAGGTCCGGGGTGTGCTTTCTGAGCTTTCGATTTCGGAACCTTAATTACTCTGCCTTTTCTGCCTTTTACCTTTACCCAATCAATGCTGCCGGTTTTGCCCATTATCATTCCTCGTTAATTTTGATTTAAATATATTCTGTATTTGCTTAAATTTATAAGTGATTTATTCACATACCATATTTGCCTTATCGCCGACCACTGCTGTTTGCCGCAGCTTTTTCCTTTCGCAATGTTTCAGCAAAAAGGTATTTTGATTCGAGGATCTGTCAAATCGATAATATTTCAATGATCTTAATTGGAATGTTTGATATTCCTTGAAGCCTGAAAGTAAGGAATTATGAGTTTCATCAAGCCTTGAGTTTATTATAGAGAGAAATGCTAGTAATTAAATGTTATGGACATTGCCCGAAATCCAGGCATAAAATGTGGAGATATGCGTAAGATATAAATAATTCAACCTCTGGAAAATGCGTATAGATCCACTTGAAACTGTACAGATACCTTAAATGATACCAGAAAAAGGGTCAACTACCCCTTAATTAAAGACCCTGGGGTTTCCTGCTGAGGTTTTATGAATAGCAGGAATAGATAAATAGAAGGAATAAACGAATAAAAGTACAAATGCCTCATTATTCTTTTCTGAAAAGGTGATTTCCGTAAAAAATAATCCTATTGAAACCAGGCTTGCCGAAGTGCGAGAAGAACTTAGGGACTTAAAAAGCTTCCCGGACTCTGAATTTGTCGGCATAATCAAAGAACTGGGATTCAGCTGTGAACTCTGCGCCCGCTGCTGCACTAAAGAGTTTAACGACCATGTATTTCTGCTTGATTCAGATCTGGAAATAATAAAGCAAATCGATCCGGATGCCATCACTCCTGCCCCATATTACGAGTTTTGCGACCAGAACGGCAGGTTCTACGTTTCAGGCTATGCCCTGAAAACAAAACCTGATGGTTCCTGTATTTTCCTGGAAAATAAGAGGTGCAGAATTTATGAGAGCCGCCCTTCAATCTGCAGGGTATATCCCCATATGCTTCACAGGGAAGCCGATGAAACAGGAAAAGTAGACTGGCGGCAGATAAGCGGCTTAAACGAGCATGGAAGCTATAATTCAGAACTCGGCAATTTGACGTGTGAAGCAATTGCAAAGGAGACCAGGGTTTATGAAGAAGCTTATCTCAAACAGATGATTGACTTTTTCGAAGTTGTGGGAACTCATTTCAGGAAGAACCACTTAAAACACGTCCAGAGTATATATGACCGCAGAATGCGGGAATTCCTTAAAGGGGAATGCGAACTGGAAGTTTTTGTATACTGCAGCAGCGGGCTTGAAATGAAAAAACTCAGGTATGAATCGGACAGGTAACCAGCGGAACTGCTTTAATCCGGGGAACGAGCTCGTCAAGGTAATAGAATTTAAAAAAACAAACATGAAATTCTTCAAAATAACAGGCACAAAGAAATGAAAGTACTTTTCAAATCACATTACTTTCATGCCAAATAAAAATGGCTAAAAAGTTCATTTTTAGATAAAAAAGACAGACTTTTGATAAAATAGTAAGAGAAGAAAAAAGGAAAAGAAAGGAAGGAAAATTTCAGTTTCTTTTACCTTTAACCTTCCACTTAAGAAGTATCCCGTCTTCAATTTTTTCAGCCGAAAGCAATTCAAGTCCAAAGAGTTCGGCTTCTGTGAAACCTTCCCCATCCGTAAAAGTCGGGGCTGTTTTTCCTCCTATGATGAGGTTTCCAACGAAAGTATAGACCTCATCAACAAGGCCTGCAGAGAGCATACCCCAGTTCAGGGTCGCGCCTCCTTCGACCATGAGGGTGTTTATGCCCATTTCCTTTAATTTTGCCGCCAGCTCTCCAAGGTCAACTTTAAGGGCTCCTGTTTTAATGACCAGAGCTTTTTCTTCGAGGCTTTTGATATTATCTGCAGAGGCTGAATTTGAAACAGCAATTATCCTGAGCCCGTCTCCTTTTTTGAATATATCGGCATCCAGAGGAGTTCTTGCGGCACTGTCCACAATAATCCTTACCGGATTTTCGTTTTTTCCGGCGATTTTTCTGGCGGCTTTCCTTTCAAGAGATTTTACAGTCAGGCTGGGATCATCGGCAAGTACGGTTCCTATCCCTACCATGATTGCATCTGCCTGAGCTCTGAGTTCATCCACTCGCTCAAAATCGAGTTTTCCGGAGATCTTTACTTGCTTCCTCTCTTTTGTTGAGAGCTTGCCGTCAGCTGACATAGCAGAGTTTATAAAAATGAAGGGTCTGTCCATGTTATGGCTCCTGAAAAAAGTATTAAATTGAGAGGCACTTTGTCTAAAAGTAGCCTTTCAGCATTAGAATTATGGAATAGACCTGGCACTTTACTTTAAGTCTGTTTTTCTTTCCGGATTTTTCAGGTTGTTTTTATTTTTAGACTGAAATAAGTTTGAGCAGGAGCTTGAACTATTTCTGACCTGGCTCAAAACTGTTTTCAGTCCGGCATTTCAACCTGGTTTATTCCGATTCAATCAGGGGCTTCAGGAGATCGTGGTCTCTTAAGAGGCCCTGAAGTTTGCGGTTTGAATTAATGATTGGTATCTGATCGATCCTGTTACGTTTCATTTTTCTTGCGCAGTCACTGACAGATGCAATGTAGGTAGCTGTGATCGGTTCCCGGATCATGACGTCACTTCCAATCAGATTTGGAACCTTAATCCTGGAAACGCTGTAGTAGATGCTCATGGTATCCCGCATTGACTCCCAGGTCCACGCATCATCATCCTGGCCTGCGGACATATCAGACATCTCCACACTGTCTTCAATAACACTTGCAGAGATAACGTCCCTGTCCGAGATTATCCCTATGAGTTCCAGGGCAGCATCGAGCACCGGAACGGCTTTGACACTGGCAAGTTCCATGATCCTGGCTACAACAGGTAAAGGCGTTTCACTGTAGATTGCAACTACTTCCTTTTCCACATAGTCCTTGATAGGAATATCGATATTCATATCCGCAATTGTGCCCACGACATCTGCAACCGTAACAAGTCCCACAAGTTTTCCACCATCGACGACCGGAAGTCTTCTGATACCGTGCTGCAGAAGCAGGCGTGCGGCCGTCTGCAGGTCCGATCCAGGGGATATGGTGATCGGATCTCGTGTCATAAGAAGGGCCAGCTGTTCTTCTTCAGGGTTTTGTAACAGGTTTGTCCGGGTCACGATTCCTACTACTTTGGAATCCTTGAGTACCGGGACTCCCGATATATGTTTATTCTTAAGAATTTTAAGAACCTCGTCCCTGGAACCTGGCAAGGTCGCGCATGCGACGTCCCTTACCATTATATCTTCTATGAAGATGTTTTTTGGCATATGATTTACACCTGTGTTGTCCTCTGAATCCTGGATTTTTTTGTTTATCACTTCTTCTTCAAAAGGCTTCCAGTTGATAGCAATATCAGCTTGTTTCTACACTACGAACGACCATTACCGGAACTTTTGAGCCTCTGACCACCTTTTCTGCAACGCTTCCCATGAGGAATCTGTCAAGCCCGGTTTTTCCAAGTGTCCCCATAATTACCAGGTCAGCATTGTTATTCTCTGCGAACTCGAGAATCGCATTACTCGGGTGCCCTTCCTCAAGTACCTCCTTTACATCCACGCCTGCAATCTCTCCTTGTCTCTTCACTTCAGAGACTGCCTTTTCCCCCTCTTTTTTCAGGATTTCGTACATTGCTTCCCATCCGGCATCCATTGGTATTGACGAAAAAGAAGATGTGTCCACTACGTAAAGTGCGTGAACCGTAGCCCCACTGAGTTTTGCAATCTCAATTCCGTAAGAAATTGCCTTCTTGGTATTCTCAGATCCGTCTGTTGCAATTACTATGTTCCGGTAAAATTCGCTCGTCATGTCTCGCTCTCCATTTGCTTTACGAATGAAGCACCGCTAATATATCGTCAGGTCTTGCCCTTTTGGTGATTCCACTTATAGGGTCCTTTATCCCGGCCAGATTATTTGAACTCCCATTCAGGACCATCAAATTAGCTTTATTCCCCTTTTCTATCGACCCCGTGGAGTCTGGCCCCATTACAAAAGAACCATTAAGTGTGCAAATTTTAAATACTTGCCTATCTTCGATCGAAAAGACTTTGGACATAAATTCCATTTCAGCAAACATATTTACAGAGTTTAACATTACATTGTCTGTACCTGCTGCCACCCGGATTCCAGCCTCTAGCATTTCAGCTATCGGTGCCATTCCTACTCCTGTTACGAAGTTTGATCTCGGGCAGACAACAACTGGAACTTCTGTCTGAGCGACTTCATCAAGGTCTTTTTTTGTGGCTTGTGTTAGATGGATCAACAAGTCGGGCTCCAGAGAGAGGGCTTTTTCAATGTCACTTCTGCTCTTTTCCCCTGCATGAATTGCAAAGAGCTTTTTTCGATCTCGTGTGCAGGCTGTAATCTCCTGCAAGAGTTCCATATTGAGATCATTTGCTCCGCTCATTCCAAGCCCATCGGAATTCAATAAAACCCTTCTTACTTCGGCAAGCACCACTCCCAGAGGAAGCTGAGGTTCTGTGGGTCTACCAAATATAAGGGAATGTAGTTCCAGCCCCTCAAGAGCTTTATTCAGGGCTGCAATTCCTACAACCCCCCCTTCTCTAAAATCCGCAAAAGCACAGGTTCCTGTCGCAATCATATCAAACAGAGACTTTCTAATGTACTCAATAAGTGTTTTATAGGAAGTTTCCCTGAGAATTCTGTGTTTTAGTCCATCTGGCGGCTTTACCAGGGAATCAAGGTCTCTCTTAACCCGAAAACCGATAGTGTTTCCCAGGGGAGGGTCTTTGCAAACTGAATCTCCGAGATGGGTGTGGGCATTGACAAAACAGGGCGCTATTATATTTGCAGAATATGTGTGCTCCTCTCCAATTTCCGTGATAATCCCGTTTCGTACACAGATGTACCCAACTATGGGATCCAGTTCGGGACCTGCAATGATTGTTCCGGGAATTATCTGTTCAGCGCCGTACATATATACGCACCCCTGCTGCTCATCAAACGCCTGTGCTCAATTAATGAAAGACCAAACATATACATCATATATAACTTTTCCTTATGCTCCTTTTGTGCTGCCCGTACATTTTTCTCTGATTGGGAAATGCCAGAATATTTAGTCTTATATTTTAAGCGGTTGTCCCCAATTATATATGCATGACGAAGGGCATTCTTACCGGCATATTTATAAGTTAGAAAATATATATAGTCACATGTCGCATTGTATAGGTCCTTGCATGAGATAATGGTAAATCCTAACTATGAGTGTATAGACAACCCCAATGCGGTACATCAATAGTGTGACACTGCTCGGCACGAGGGTAACTGAAAGGGACTGCGGAAAACCAGAGGATGAACTTTCGGAGTTAGTGCGTCCGGGCTACAGCACTATTTTACACGAATCTATTTTTATAAAACTCATATTTACACAAATCTATTTTCATAAAACTCATATTTACACAAATCTATTTTCATAAAACTCATATTTACACAAATCTATTTTCATAAAACTCGCTTTTAATAACTTTGACATATAATTTAGAAATGCATATTTAGGAACGATTCAAATATAATACCAAGGATTTTTGTTGCCAAGAATGATTATTTGGGGAAATGGAACTATAGAGCAATTCCCGAACTGAAAATTTGAAGTTATATTTTATCATTCCTTAATTAGCTGACTCCGGCTGTCTTTCAGCCCGTTTTTGATTATAGCTTTATTCGTTTCGGGCTATTTTTATTGATTGATGATTATTGCCACCATTTGTCGGTTGTCTAGTTACTCATTTATATATATACATTCAAAATGATGACACATATGTCCTTCGAAGAGGCAATAAAAGCTCTGGATTCCGGTATTATTATTGATATTGAAGTTACCCCGGGTTCCAGGTCACTTTCCGTCCCCAGCGGCTATAATGAATGGCGCAAGAGAATCGAAGTAAAACTTACTAAAAACGCCCAGAAAGGAAAAGCAAATGAACAACTTATTGAGAGCCTCGCCAAACTCTTCGGGATAAGCAGTTCGGATATCCAGATAAACAGCGGAGCTACAAGCAGCAAGAAGTCCTTACTGGTAAAAGGGGTTTCCTATCAACGGGCAATTTCGGTTTTTGGAGCCCTTTTAAAAGGATAAAGACAGGATTGCGGGAAACGGCTTTCAAACTAGACCTATTGTTTAAAGAAAAAGGTTGCAGATTAACGTGACTGATATTGAAATATACAGAAAACGGCTGGAAAGGATAGAAGAACTGATCGCAGAACTTTCAGAGCACTCTGAAAGAGGGGCAGTGATTATTGTTGAAGGAAAAAGAGATATTATTTCCATGAAGCGACTCGGTATTGAAGGCAGCTTTGAACTTGCAACCCACCAATCTCTTTTTAATTTTTCAGAGAGAATCGCGAAACTCGGCTGCGAGGTAATCATACTCACGGACTGGGATCGGAGAGGTGACCTGCTTGCCGCCAAACTTTCAGAATACTTTGATAACTTTGGAGTAAAGCCTGAACTCCAGATCCGGAATAAACTGAAACTAATAACGCAGAAAGAAATTAAAGATGTTGAAAGCCTGTATACTTACATTTCCAAGCTAAGGTCAAAGACGGGCTCATCTTTCAATCAGGAATATGAAATATGAGACTCGAAACTAATGGACCGCCTGAACACTCCAAAAGTATGAACCAATCAAAAAGGGGAAAACTGATCTGAAAGGGAAAACTGTATAATAAAAATAATAATTAATTAGAATAGAACCGGAGCAAAAATTCTGCAAAAAATCAGCTATATAATTCTGCAAAAAATCAGCTATATAATTCTGCAAAAAATCAGCTATATAAAAAAGAGAGTTTCCTTTTTCTCTACCTATTTCAGAAAAAGAAAAAAATAAAAGTTAATTTGTATTCTAGCCTTAAAAAGAGGAAGTATTATTCTTTATGCATTGGATTGGATGATTCTGCGTTATCCGGAATCAGATCCATACTTTGCGGGTTTTTTTGATGATTGAATGTCCTGTCAAATTCCGGATATTTTTGAAATTTGCCAGCCAGCTCTTCAAACATTTTATGCCTTGGACTGATAATAATTATATGCGCAGGGGGATGAATTTTCTTCAACCTGCTAATAGCCGCTCCAGCGTGATTATTCAACTCCACAAGGGCTGCAGAGTTGCATTTTGACTTGAGTGATACGCCCATTACATTTACAAGAAGCTCATCAGCATAGTTTGGTTCAATACATTTCGGAGTCGCTGAAAATTGAATATGTCCGTATCGTTCTAGGTCATGTAATGCTATTTTTACTTTATCCGAGTCGTCTGCCCGGACTAACGCGAATGATTTCATTTTTTACACACCACCAATCAACTGAAGTTATCCCCATTTCGATATAGATCTACCCCTATAATAAACTTTGTTTATGAAACGGCTTAGTGGATGACCATGATTTTCCAGGCGGATATGGCATCCTCATCATATATAATAATGTTAAATAATAATGTTAAAAATGGCCAGTTTCGGGGCCTTAATATTTGTCCGCCTTCCTTCTTTGCAAAATATACTCAAAAATTACAGGGGGTTCTACAATTTCTTTTTTCAAGATATCGTATGCGCTTCCATGAAATGAAGCCGCATATTCTATAGTTATATGCATCGTATATATATTCGTTTTGAAATAATATTTTGATAACAGGAGAACTTTACCTTAAATCCTATTTAGTTGAGTTATTTAAGAAACGAGTTTTTTATTTTTAGTAATATAATATTCTCTTGTTGGTCCTGTAAACTACATTTTTTAATTCCCAATTTCAGCATGAATGGAGATATTTCTCCGGGCGAATTATGAAATCAGGAAATATTCCAGCTTCAAGCGGATTTATATAAACCCCATAAATATCGTTATAAATTGAATAAAAGAAGAATGATATAAACATAACTATTTGATTCTGTCACAGGGACCAAAAATTACTTCGCTAAATGGTATCTTTTATTTAGAACCTTGCCATATCATATACCGAGACGGCATACAAAAATATTTATCATAGGACTCTCTTGATTCTTTTTTCATCTCCATGCATGAAAAAAAATCAAATATTCTATTGATTTAGTTCTTCCTCTTATAATCTCAATAAATTACATTTTAAGTATTACATCTTAAGTAGATCTTTGACCCGGTAAGTCTGGTTCAATAAATTGGATTCGGTTAAAGAGCATGTTACCAGCTGATCCGGTTGAAGCGTTCAGGGTTATTACATAAAGACGGTGAATATATGGCCAAAGATATTGAAACTAAAGTGGTTAAGGCAAAAAAAGCTTCAATTGAGCTTTCCGATGTAAGCGAAGAGGTAAAAAACAGGGCTCTTGAGGCTATGGCAAAAGCTCTGGATAGAGAAAGAAAATCTATCCTTGAGGCAAATTTAAAGGACCTTGAATATGCAGCCGGACTAAAAACCGCCGGGAAGCTCACCCAGGCCCTTGTAGACCGGCTTAAGGTCACTGACTCAAAGGTCGACGGGATGATAGCAGGAATCAGGGATGTAATCAGGCTCAAAGACCCTGTAGGGGATACTCTTTCCACACTCGAACTGGACAATGATCTGGTCCTCTATCAGGTTAGCTGCCCTATAGGTCTGATAGGAGTAATTTTTGAATCCCGGCCTGACGTGGTGCCTCAGGTAATGTCCCTTTGTCTGAAGAGCGGAAATGCAACAATTTTCAAAGGCGGAAGTGAAGCCAGGGAGTCAAACCGCACAATTTTCGAAATTCTTGTAAAAGCCATAGAATCCACCGAGGGTATGCCGAAAGGGGCCTTCCAGCTAATGGAAACCAGAGAAGAGATCATGAGCCTTCTAAGCCTTGATGCGTATGTAGATCTCCTGATCCCCAGAGGCTCCAATGAGTTTGTCAAGTTCATTCAGGATAATACAAAAATCCCGGTACTCGGGCACACAAGCGGGATCTGCCATATCTATGTGGATGAGTTTGCAGCTCTGGACACAGCCTGGAAGGTCTGTTTTGATGCCAAGGTCCAGTACCCTGCAGTATGCAACGCTATTGAAACTCTTCTTATAAACCGCGGGATTGCGGAAGCTTTCCTGCCGAAGATGGCAGAAATGTACATAGAGGCCGGAGTGCAACTGCGCTGTGACGAGGACAGCTATTCTCTGCTTGCAGAAAAGGGGCTTTCTCCTCTCTCAAGGGCTACCGAAGAGGACTGGAGTCTTGAATATAACGACCTTATCCTTTCAATAAAGCTCGTAGATACCATAAAAGAAGCAATTGGTCATATAAACACCTTCGGCTCCCACCACACCGATGGAATAATCACGGAAAATGCATCCCGGAGAAAAGAGTTCATAGGGCTTGTCGACTCTTCAAGCGTTATGGTGAACGCCTCGACCCGTTTTGCAGACGGCTACCGTTATGGAAAAGGCGCGGAAGTCGGAATCAGTACGAACAAGATTCACTCCCGTGGACCTGTTGGAATGGAAGGGCTACTGATTTACAAGTATATTCTTATGGGTAAAGGTCAGGTTGTTGCCGACTATGCAGGAGAAAACGCAAAACCCTATACTCACAGGAAGCTTGACCTTAAGTTCAAGGATGTAAATTAATACATCCTTGAATATTTATGATATGTTTATATATTTGAATTGAAATACCAGCGCAGGTTAAGTGCAAAAACCGGAAATCCCGGCTGCGGCTGAGATCATCTGCAGCCATTTTCCAAATAACCTTAAGAGGCACTTCCATTGACAGATAGAGAACAATTCTTCCGTGATGTTAATAAAATTGTTATTAAGATTGGAACTTCTTCGATCACCAGAAAAGGCTGTGACCATACAAAGGAAAACTGCAACATTGACCCGGCCTTCATGGAAAGCATCGCAGCTCAGGTATCCGAGCTTCGAAAACAGGGAAAAGAAGTAATCCTTGTAAGTTCGGGAGCAATAGGCGTCGGGCTTAACGAGATGGGCATAGCCCCTAAACCCCGTGAGATCCCTATAAGACAGGCAGCTGCAGCTGTGGGGCAGAGCATACTGATGCAGGACTGGATCAAGGCTTTTTCCAGGCACGGGATGAAAGTAGCCCAGATACTTCTTACCTACGAATTCTATTCCGATCGCGTAACCTACCTTAACCTGAGAAACAGCATTTCAACCCTTCTGGAGTATGGTGTCGTCCCGATAATAAACGAAAACGACTGTACCTGTACAAACGAGATTGAAGCAATCTTCGGAGACAATGACAAACTCTCTGCAATGGTTGCAAGCAAAATTGATGCCGATCTACTGATCATCCTTTCGGACATTGACGGCCTCTTTGACAAGAACCCAAAAACGCATAGTGATGCAAGACTGCTGACCCTCGTAAAAAAGATCACGCCTGAAATCGAGAGCTATGGGGGTGACCCTACAAGCTTCAAGGGTGTGGGGGGAATGCGGACCAAGATAAAAGCTGCAAAGATCTGCAGCATGGCAGGCTGCTATGTCGTAATCGCAAACAGTGAAATAGAGGATATTATCCTGAAGATTCTCTCCGGAGAAGATATCGGAACTCTCTTCCTTGCTGAAAGGCATATTCAGAAAAACCGCGCCCGCTGGATTATTCTCGCCAGGGCTTCAGGAACTGTCCGTGTGGACGCCGGGGCAAAAGCTGCTGTTCTGGGAAAAAACAGTCTCCTTCCGGCAGGCATTGTGGGTATTGAGGGAACTTTTGATAGGGGAGACGTCGTGAAACTCGAGTGTGAAGGCAGGGTCTTTGCAAAAGGAATTACAGACTATAACTCCGAAGAACTTATCAAAATCAAAGGAGCCCACACAAATCAGATTGAAAATATTCTGGGCTATAATAATTATGATAATGTTATAAAGAAAGAAAATATCGGCATACTGGAAGAGTTAAACTAAATCCATCGAACTCAGGAAGATTTCCCGGATCTCCTCTGGTCCTGGAAACAGTATTATCGATCCGGGGAGTCTAACCGGTGCTATTGAGTTTCCGAAGCTTCAACAGGTAATAAATGCAGGTATGCTTTGAAATTAGCCTCTTGCAGGTGAGCTTCGGAAGCAGTTCATTTCAAATTTAAAGTTAATTTACAATTATTTTCTGGAAATAAGGAGATTTCATATATGACAGATCAAAAAATAGGATTCATAGGAGCAGGAAAAATGGGCTCTGCTCTCATGCAGGGCATCATTAAAGCCGGAATCGTAAAGCCTGAAAATATAGGTGCAAGTGATGTATACGAGCCCTTTTTGAAAGAGCTGCAGGCAAAACTGGGAATAAGGGTGTCAACGAACAACGCTGATATCGTCCGGGATTCGGATATTCTTATCCTTGCAGTAAAACCCCAGACCCTGGGCTCGGTGCTCGCAAATATGAGGAATGATATAACTTCAGAAAAACTCTTAATATCAATTGCTGCAGGAGTACCTATCTCCACCTACGAAGCTGCTCTCCTCGAAGGCACCAGGGTTGTGCGCGTGATGCCAAACATAGCAGCGACAGTTTCTGAAGCTGCTTCAGGAATTTCCCCAGGAAAGAATGCCACTCCTGATGATCTGAAAGCTGCCCTTGAGATCTTTTCTGCGGTTGGCACAGCCGTCCAGGTGCCGGAATCTCTGATGGATGCAGTTACAGGGCTTTCGGGCAGCGGACCTGCGTTCATTTTCCCGGTTATTGAAGCAATGGCTGATGGGGCTGTCCTTGAGGGGATGGATAGAAAGAGCGCCCTTGCTCTTGCAGCCCAGACTGTGCTCGGAGCCGCAAAAATGGTGCTTGAAACAGGCATGCACCCCGGAGAACTCAAAGATATGGTTACCTCTCCTGCCGGAACTACCATTCAGGGGGTTCACGCCCTTGAAGAAGCCGGAATCAGGGCTGCCTTTATGAATGCCGTTATAAGGGCAAGTGAACGCTCAAAGGAACTCGGGAAAAAATAAAATCCGATTCCTCCCTTCTCTTTAATTTTATATAATTCATTTTCTTTTTTATAAATTTTCAAAACGTAAATTTATTTAGATAAAATTGGGTTTCAAGACACTTTATTCTTATTTCTGCTTGACCTTTTTCCTGCTATTTACCTCTAATTTTCTTCCGATAGTTCATGATCAATGATTACAAATAGAGGTGAATTTTATATATCAGTGGTTTCAATATTACTTTCTACCTGACAATTAAGCCGAGCATATGTGACTGAGGTTGACGGGGGTCATACTTCATATCTCATGCATGACTTTCAATTATGGAATAATTCGTAATTCTAAGGCCTGGTGATATACTCTTAAGGCTGAATTTATTCCATAACTATTATGGATGTCAGGAATGAATACTAAAGACAAATGGGAATGGACAAAAATCGGAAATCGCGATGAATTGTGGTGAAACGGAGTTTTGGACCTTCTTCGTTCGCCATAGGAGGAATCTTTTATGGGGGTAAGAGGTTCCTCTTCAAATTCTTTTAATTTAATCCTTGCCTAAACCCTTACTCTCTGCGAGATTACGATTTAAAAAAGGTAACGATTTAAAAAAGGTAACGATTTAAAAAAGGTAACGATTTAAAAAAAGTAATTATTCAGGGTATAGTTACGAAAAAAGTATTGAAAGATTCCTGTGTAAGGAAAATCTTTTTCAGAGTTAGGAAAATCTTTTTCAGAGTTTCAGGATTCCCAGGTCAAGGCTCAGGGACAGGGCAATTGCTATTACTGAGAACACTGAAATTACAAGGTAATTTGCACGCTCTTTTGATACGGAAAGGCTCCATAGCAGATATTCCATTCCTTCAAGATCTTTTTCTGAAAGTTTCTGTCTGGCCCTTACCTTTTCAAGCAGGCTCAGGTCTTTAACCACACTAAACCTTCGTTTTGCAATATGGTATCTGTGTGTGAAGAACCAGAGGTAACCTGCGACTCCAAGATACCATATTGCCTTTCCCCAGAAAACACTGTAGTGGTCAGCTATGATTATACCTCTTAGCAGGATTGCGGAAACCAGTCCTACCCAGAAATATAAATTAATTACAGGCATGCTGTATCCGCGGGGAATCTCAAAAGTAGGAGTTTCGGATTTGAATTCGGTCATCATGGTATCTGCCTTATTCCTTGAATCGTTTCAGTATTTGAGAATTAATTAGGTTAAAATGGAAAAAAAGAGGTGCCTGGTTAAAGCGCATCTCCATTCCGTTCTCCGGTTCTTATCCTGACTACGGTTTCAATAGGTATTACGAAGATTTTTCCATCTCCTATTTCTCCAGTATAGGCCGTGCTCTGGATCAACTGTATGATTTCTTCGACCTTATCTTCCGCCACAACTACTTCGACTTTGGTTTTTGGAAGAAGATCCACGCAGTATTTTTTGCCTCTCCATTGCTGCACGATCCCTTTTTGCTGGCCACGCCCTTTAACATCGATAACTGTCAGGCTTGGAAAACCGGCCTCTTCCAGGGCATCCTTTACCTGATGCAGTTTCAGGGGTTTTATGATCGCTTCTACCTTGCATATTTTAGCCATGTTATTCCTCCCTCATCAGGTACTCAGGGTATGCTCTGATTCCGTGTTCGCAAATATCCAGACCCATAATTTCTTCTTCTGCAGATACCCGAAGTCCTATTACAGCGTCCAGGATTTTGAAGATTATGAACGAGAGCCCGAAGCCCCAGACAATGGTTGCTATAACTGCCACGAGCTGGATCAGAAGCAAGCTGATTCCTCCTCCGTAGAAGAGTCCGGGAACTGCAGCAGCGTACGAAGCGTCTGCAAGGATTCCGTTTCCAATTCCTATAGAGAAAAGCCCGACCGAAATCAGTCCCCAGCTTCCACAGTATCCATGTACAGCAATTGCACCTACAGGATCGTCCAGTTTTAGTCTGTTTTCATTGAACATGACACCGGCATAGATAATTACTCCGGCAATGGCTCCGATTAACAGAGCTGCCCAGTTTGAGACCGAACCACAGGGAGCAGTAATTGCTACAAGCCCGCCAAGAAGCCCGTTTGCACTCAGCGAGGGATCTGGTTTTCCGGTCGTCATCCAGGTGATAGCCATGGTCACGACTGCGCCGGCAGCACCTGCCAGGAAGGTGTTGGCTATTACAAGGTTCATGTAAGCATCGTTTCCACTAAGGGTACTTCCACCGTTGAATCCTATCCATCCGAGTGCAAGGATAAGAGTTCCCAGGAAAGCAAAGGTAAGGTTGTGACCCGGAATCGGCACAGCTTTTCCATCTCTGAATTTACCTATCCTTGCACCCACCAGAAGCACACCTGCAAGAGCTGAATATCCTCCAATTGAGTGCACAACTCCGGAACCGGCAAAGTCATGATGAGCTACCCCGATTGCTTTTACGATCGGGCTTTCGGCTCCGCTCAGGAGGGCAAGGTCAGAGCCGCTCCATACCCAGTGACCATACACAGGGTAGATTACAGCTACCATCAGGATGCAATATACAAGGTATGCCTTGAAGTTAGTCCTCTCAGCCATTGCTCCAGAAACTATGGTAGCTCCAGTGGCTGCGAAAACCATCTGGAAGAACCAGGAGTTCCACGTTGCATTGTCCGCACCTGCAAGGAAGAACTGGTTCGTTCCTACAAGTCCTGCTGCGTCAGCTCCATACATTACTCCCCAGCCTACAGCCCAGTAGATCAGGATCCCGAGAATTACCGTCATAAAGTTTTTCATCAGGATATTAGCCGTATTTTTACTTCTCGTAAGCCCGGTTTCTACCAGAGAGAAACCTGCGTGCATGAAGAATACCAGTCCGCTTGCCAGAAGTAGCCATACGAATGTAAGTGAAGTTTGTAATCCTTCAATAGCTTCTGCATTTTCCTCTGCCGTTGAAGCAAATGCCGGTGAGGACAGCGCTATAAGTATCATACAAATAATTATCAGTAATTTCCCTATTTTTTGTATATTTTTCAACATACTGTTCTTTTGCCTCCCTGTGTTTGGCCGGCCACCGGTAAGTGTTGGTCTACTTTCAAATATTTAAATGTTTCGCTACGGTATTTAATTCATAATTTGGCAACTATCCAGCCCACCAAAAATCAGTTGTTTGATATCGATTTAGACGTAATAGACACGTCTGGTAACTAACTAATGAAAAAAGAAAAACCGAATCTATCGCCAACAATTAAAGAAAATAAGCTCACTGAAATTTGCCCATTGAATCGTAATGAAGATGACTATTGACGTTGTTTTACCCAGGCTGGATAGTTATCATTATTTTGGTAATTAACCTGACTTTGACAGTTATATAAAAATAAGTGCTCTTTGTTTTGTGTTATCCGGTCAAATGAACATCATAAAACAGAGAGCATTCCCTACAATTTCTAACAAGAATATATGTGTTTCTATCGGCTCGATCCTTGCCGTCCAACTCTTTTATGAAAAGCTTAATTTCGGTGATATTTTTGGCAAACATAAAAGCAAAGGTCTTGATCTCAATAGTTTACTAATCGGTT
>NZ_JJOV01000044.1:49592-68890 GCF_000979385.1 Methanosarcina sp. 2.H.A.1B.4 | reverse complement strand
GCGGTGCTCTGCACCTGACTTCAACACATTTGAAAAGCGTTCTATCAGCCAATAATCATTATAATGCTGCTAATTTTTCTGGTTGTTTCCCTGCTGGTAGAAAATGTACTGTGAATATGTATAATAATGACCTCACAAGTTTAGATATTTCCAATGATCCCGGTTTACTTTATTTAAATGCTAGTCGTAATTCATTAAATCAAACAGCAGTAGATGTGGTACTCCAAACACTGGATTCATATAATACTAATGGTGGGGATTTAGATTTAACTGGAAATGCTGCACCATCAACTACAGGAATAGCACATGCAAATAATTTAACTGCCAGGGGATGGAAGGTTCAAAGTTAAAAAAATCTACCAGTTGCAAATTTAACAAGTCTGCTTGTTTGCGTATCTTCATAAACGATAAGGTATAATAATAAATTGGAGTGAATAATTGTGCATAAATTTATGAAAATAGTGGGTTGTATCTTAGCAACAATAGGGTTTGCTTGTGTTGTAAAACATATCATGCATTACAAAGAAGGTTGCTGTTTGTGTGGTTGGCATAAAATAAAAGTAGAAGACGAAAAACCAACTGGTGAAACTGTATCGCATAAAATAAAAGTAGAAGATGAAAAACTACATGGTTCAAGGTATGGTTCTAATCCGGTCCGTTATTAAACCCGACAACCATACGTGGAAGGATTATGCCAGGCTTCCAGGATAAGGATAGGCATGTTGGAAATCCGGCATGAAGGTCGTGCCTTATTTTTGCCTGTTGGAGGATCAACTCCAGGCACAGGTTGACCTTCTTACCGACCAGCTGCACAAAAAGGATGAGTTAATAGAAAACTTAAGTATTTGTAACGAAAGAACTCAGGTAATGAATAATTCAGTTGAAGTCAAATCAGCCATCTAGCTAATGAAAGTTATTTAATACATTCTTAACTACTGCCTATATTATTTCATCACAGATCCTAAGATATAAATATTTACATATACCCCATTTTGACAACAATATAGAAAAATTTAGTTTATATATTCTTCCTAAAATAATGGGGATCTTATCACAAACCAATAACTATCGACAACATTCAAAGAAAAAGTTTATATGCTTTAACACTTAATCAGTCTCTAGTAACATATTTTGCGAGATGACTCTTATGTCTGACACAAGAAATTTTGTATTAAGAGACGAAGACGGCAATGAACACGGAGTTTTCACTGGAAAACAGCCTCGTCAGGCTGCTCTGAAAGCAGCAAACCGGAGCAACGGGACAAAATCCAAACCGGAGATTCTCCGTCTCAGGGAACGCGGGACAAAGAAGGTGCACATTTTCAAGGCATGGAAACAAGTTGTCAAAGCCCCAAAAAATAGGCCTAGCTGGATGCCAGAGAAAATCAGCAAGCCCTTTGTCAAGAAAGAGAGAATAGAAACAATCGAATAAATATAAAGGAAGCAAAAGGTAAATAGGTTTTATAGTAAAACTTATTTACCTTATTTTCAGACAGCAACCTTTTACCCTAAAATATTGCTATTTCTCTGTTTTTTAACCTCAACTCGAGACCAATGGTCTATTCCAGCCAGTTTAATATGGCGGACTTTAGGTCAAAACGTTGCTATTTTGGTAAAGTTCTGCAAGAAACAGATCTTTAGACCATATTTATATGTAACTAAAGTACCTTTTAATTTTGATGCTTCTTTTTGGACATATTGGCGTCACGCTGGGGGTATTTTTCGGATTTGCATTTTTTATACCACAATTAAGGACCATTATAGATCCAACATATCTGGTCATTGGATCGCTCCTTCCAGACTTTATAGATAAACCTCTAGGAATGGTTATCTTTTCTTCTACCATTGCAAACGGACGGATAATAGCTCATACATTGTTATTTTCTTTTACCCTCTTTCTGACAGGTTTATACTTATATGATAAAAGAGGAGATATCAAAGTCCTTACCCTTGCAGCAGGTTCTATTTTTCACCTTATGGAAGATCAGATGTGGACATCGCCTCGAACTTTATTTTGGCCTCTCCTGGGATGGCGTTTCCGCAAAAATCCGCATCAAACTGGACTAAAATACTTAATAACGCTTTTTAAAAGATCTTTTAGAGAGTTATAAAACAGACGATACTTATCATGATACTTATCATTAGTCATATGTTAAAGAATATTTTAGAGACTGTTTATTATTTTCGGGTTTTTTTGACGATCCCATAAGATATTAAAAAGTCTCCTGGTGTCGCGTCAATCCCCAAAGATTGAATAATTCTGAATAGTTGTTCTTGATTTTATATGACATTTTACTGCTGACGCGACACTAGAATATCTATCGAGTTTGTAGTGATCTGGACGGGAACCAAGCATAGCTTCTGTAACCCTCCACATACCGAACACGTACACATACCTGGAAGCCACGTACAAAGACGAAGGCTATCGCCGGGAAAGGATAGGTTAAGGCGTGAAGGCGTTGCCTGTCGAAGAACCAGCTGCACATTAAGGATGAGAAGATAGAAAAGCTAAATGAAGCTACCCAAAAGCAAGCTGTCCATATTAAATGTTTTTTTCCATAATAGTGAATTCCCAAAAAGGATTGTCAGCCATTATGGAGTTAATCCTGTTTGAAAGCCTTCACTTTGAGGAAGTGAGAGCCACCTGTTTGCTCATCACTTTCAGTTTCTTGATTACTGAGATGGTTGCCTGAGATTCTTTGTAAATCTGGTCTTCGTAATAACTTATGATCTCGTCAACCGGAGCCGCAAGAGAATAAATCTTCATCGGCCGCCCTTTTCCAGGCTTTTTTTCGGAGCGCATATTAACCCAGGACTTATCGCACATTAACCTCATTGCAAGACTGACTTCGGGTTGCCTTAATCCAGTACTTATTTCAATTTCCCAGGATGAAGCTTCGTCTACATTCATAAGATATGCCATGGTTGTAGCGGCATTTCTTGACATCCCGAGATCACTTAATGCTTTAATAAAAATATGGTCGTTTTCGTCCAACATTTTTACTTCAGAATCTTTCATGATAACCCCTCAAAATCTCTAGTTTTATGGATTGTTTGTCAGCTTAAAGAATGGTTGTATAATTACTCATTAAACTTGATGACACGTTATAAACATTTTCAAAATATATGTATTTACATAATAAAAAGGTGCCGTTTTGACATTTTGAATAGAATAAAAAACGCTTTTTCTTTATTCCCTGGTTAACCACGTAACATACCCAAAAAACCCTCTAGCAACCTTATCACAAGGTGTGAATCCGGGTATTGAGTATTTGGCCCATCGGCTCAGGATATTAAGAAAACTGATAGGGTGAGCATTTCTGTCGAAGGCATTGTAGTGATCTGGACGAGAATCCGGGATAGCTATTTTGCACGTATCTCCCGAAGACGTATCTCCCGAAGACGTATCTCCCAGACCTAAGCACATCTAAGCACATCTAAGCACATCTAAGCACATCTAAGCACATCTAAGCACATCTACCTGAAAGCTAGTCTAAAAGGTCAGGGCTATCGCTCGGGATAAGGATAGGTATTCTGGACATCCGGCGTGAAGGCCTTGCCTTAGTCTCATCCATAGGGTGACAAACTCTTCAGGCACAGGTTAACCTTCTGAGGCTCCAACGCGAAATAACTCAGGTCCATGTTTACACTGTGCTTAACTATTTTCGTAAGCATCTCCATCGATTTTGTTCCAAAATAATTATGTGTTGTCTAAGTTATTTCGTAACGAACCTGGGTATTTTTCAGTCCAAACGTACAATTCTTACAAGAGACTGAATCGGAACATTAGAGATTGTATCTGCACCTTTTTTATCGACCAGTACCGCTACAACTCTTGGTTTTGCATCCATTTCTCTCAGCTGCTCAATTACTTCCATACTGGTGGAACCGGTGGTAACAACATCATCCACGATAACGCAGTTTTTACCGGCAACTGATCCAAAATTTCTGCTGATGGTCCCCCTGTGGCCTGTCTGAACAATATCCTGTCCTTTACGATGATAAATCGCTAAATCTGCACCCAGTTCATATGCCATCATGCTTGCCAGGGGAATACCATTGGCAGCAATGCCAACAACCACGTCTACCTCGGAGTTTTCCTTTTCCAGGGTCTCAAGCACCATGTCACAGAGTGCAAGCGAGATGTTGTGGAGACGTTCAGCACTTTTCCCTATACTGCTCCAGTTTACAGAAATATCTTTTGGAGCGGGGGTTATTTCTTCTTTTTTTGAACGGGTTAAAAGCCAGGTAACCGTTTCTCTTGAAACGTTGAGTTCATCGGCAATCTGGGCGGTAATAAGCCCATTACTCTGCAGTTCCACAGCTTTCTGGATTAAATCTTCTATATCCTTCATGTTTCTATTCCCACCTTAAATTTTTATCCGGCTGTATTTCCGGGACCTCTAAATTAAGACAGTATTATAAGATCAAGCGTTATATCTTTTTTTTCAGCTTAAAATTGAATCTTTTATAATTCCTTTTTTTAAGAGGAAAGCCGCAGATGGGAGTAGACTCCCCTTTTATCAAAAGTTTTTCTGCAGTCCATACATTGCTTTTGCCCGATAATTATGTCCTTAATCTTTTTCATCTGGATTCCGTTAAGATACACAACTTCTAAAAGTGTTAATTTTATGCCAGCATCTAACATTTAAGTATGGAAATCGCAAAAATGGTATTCGGAGTTGTACATAAAATTCGTTAACCGATGACAAAAGATACATCACCTTGAGACCAATGATCCATTCCAGCCAGTTCACTATGGCGCAGAAGACACTTATAATACCATCAATTATCCCAATATGGCAGTAGCTTAAAAATCCATTTTGCCTTTAATGAGTAGAGTGAGCAAATCGGCAAATATATTCTACATCTGTGTACATCTGTGGAATGTAGGGTGAAAACAAGAAAGTCTCACAAAATTAACCTTTTTTAAGGAATTTTTTTGGTACTCTTAACCGATTTGCTTGATAATTTGTGAATAAGAAATATTGCTGCTAAAAATATTATTGGTGGTATTAAGCTTATTAAGGTGGTTGTATAGTCTAATGTTATTGTTTTCATTGGGTTTTCTTTAATAAATATAAAAAAGTAACTAATAAAGTAAATAAGAACCGTTGGCGCTAAGAGTATTGCTTTGTCTATTGTTGCATTTGTTGTTTTTTGTGAGATTGACACATTTTTGATTATACGAATTGCTGTTTATATATTTTGTGTTTGTTTGTATTTATACAATAATACTATCGATGGAAAGCAGCCAAATAGACAAGTTGATGAACTCATCATATATCAAAATATTACAAAGTCTTTTTAAGATACCATAATCCTGGCATTCTCACTCAATAGCAAGAAACAGCATTAATAAAGCACAAAATATTCACTGATTTCAAAATTTGGCCGTGTCCTTGAGTTAGTTATCAATTTCGAAAAAGTGATTATATCCCCTGTATTTGAGGAAAATAGAAAGAATTTCTCATGCCTACGTTTTTCAATAACTTACCCTACAACCCTTATTTCTTTAAAATCTTAACGTAATTTTCTATATATACCTCTTTGGGTACTGATTTTATTGCAATATACAAAAGAACAGGAAGGATTACCATATCGTCGAGATGTCCAATTATAGGTATGAAATCAGGTATTAAATCGATTGGTGATAATGCATAGCCTATAGTAATCCATAACAATATTTTTGTAATTTTGGGGGTGCGAGAGTCTGTGTATAGAAGTTTGCATAATTCTATGTATTTTTTTGCATTATCCTTTATTTCTTTTAGTTTCATCATGTCTCTCAAAGAGAGAGACTTAATGATCTATAAATAATTACTTAAAGATAATACTTTTTTCATAGGAGTTACGCACTCGATGTAAAAAATCAAATACAGTAAAGATCATGGTTTAAATTTACATTTTAGGTATTTTGCCTACCATCCCCAAAACCCTGTACTCCTAAAAATAGTTTAGTTCAGCAGTTTAATCATTTCCCTTCCAAAAGCGTAAAGGTCAGAGGGGTTCCTTGATGATACTAAATTTCCGTCCACGACAACTTCACGATCTTCGTAAAGTGCTCCTGCGGCCATAATGTCGTCCCTTATTCCTATCCAGCAGGTGGCTTTCCTGCCTTTTATAACGCCTGCCGAAACAAGAACCTGGGGGCCGTGGCAGATTGCAGCAACGGGTTTGTTTTCCTTGAAAAAGTGTTTTACAATCTCAAGGGCATCTTTGTCGAGCCTCATTTTTTCGGGCCCTCTTCCACCGGATATCACAAGGATGTCATAATCTGCAGGGTTTACATCCTTAAAGGCGATGTCAGCGTCAATTTCATACCCGTGCTTTCCCGTTATCGGCCCCCTCTTCATAGAGGCGACATGTGTGGTAATTCCTTCTTCTTTCAAACGGTGGTAAGGGTAGAAAAGTTCGAGGTCTTCAAACCCATCGGCTCCGAATACAAGTGCTTTCATATGAAATTCCCCCGGATTTCAATTTGCGGTTTCGGTCTCGCGGTTCAGTCTTTCAATTTAGCTTACGGTTTGTCTGGTCTTGCGGTTCTGGTTTTATGCTTTTAATGTTGTAGATAGAAGATTATTCCAGCGGCAAATATACCTTGTCGGGTTCCGAAAATAAAACAGGTGAAATCCTCTTCCTGCCCAGCATTAAGTTTTTGAAAGGGCCTGTTCAAGGTCTGCAATTATATCTTCAGGGTCCTCGATTCCCACAGATAGCCTGACAAGTCCGTCTTTAATTCCGACCTTATTTCTTATATGCCCTGGAATACAGGCATGGGTCATGGAAGCAGGGTGCTGAATAAGGGTATCAGTTGCCCCGAGGCTCACTGCAAGGGAGCAGAGTCTGACGCTGTCCATAAGCCTGCGCCCGGCTTCAACCCCGCCCCGGATCTCGAAAGAGAGCATTCCACCATACCCGCTCATCTGTTTTTCTGCGATCTCGTGCTGGGGGTGGCTTGAAAGCCCCGGATACCTTACCCATATCACTGCGGGGTGGGACTCAAGGAAGCTCGCAACCTTCATGGCGTTTTCGGCATGCCTATCCATCCGGATGTGCAGGGTCTTAAGCCCCCTGATGCAGAGCCAGGCTTCGTGCACTCCCATGATCCCGCCTGTATATCCGACAACCTTTCCCAGGCATTTCATAAAATCCCTGCTTCCTACAACGACTCCGCCGAGCAGGTCTGCGTGCCCGCCTATGTATTTTGTACAGCTGCTGAGGGAAACGTCCGCCCCGAGCAGAAGAGGCTTCTGGAAATAAGGCGTGGCAAAGGTATTGTCTACGACGCAGATGGCTCCCTGTGCCCTTGCAAGCCCGGCAATTTCCCTGATGTCACAGACAGTTATTGTGGGATTGGCAGGCGTTTCCAGAAAGACCATTTTAGTTTCGGGCTTAAAGGCTGCCCTCACATTTTCTATATCGGACGTATCAACAAAACTGACATCTATCCCAAGCCCGGGCAGAACCTCTGAAAAAAGGCTGTAGGTGCAGCCATACACCACATCCGTTGAGATCAGGTGGTCTCCCTGTTTCAGGGCAGAAAGCACAACTGCAGTTATTGCGGCCATTCCTGAAGCAAAAGTCTGTCCTGCCTCCCCACCCTCAAGCGCAGCAACCTTTTCGGCAAGGACCGCATGTGTTGGTGTGTTCGGAGGGATTCTTGCGTATACATACCCGGCTTCCTCTCCTGCAAATCTGGCAGCACCCTGTTCTACATTCTCAAAAATAAAAGTTGAAGTCTGGAATATCGGAGTCGTGTGCGCCCCGAAGACCGGGTCCGGCTTTTCTCCTGCATGCACGCATTTTGTTGCGAACTTAAGTTCTCTTTCCATTTCCCCAAAAACCCCTGTTAAAATTAATTTTCAGAATAAGTATCTGTCTTTCAGGTAATTATTTGTTTGGCGGGAAAGACAGGAAAAAGATTTAAAGCCTGCCCAATCTTAATAAAGAAAACTTGCTTTTATGTGGGTACATTAGAAATCAGCAATTTTAAAAATATAAAAGGCTATATACATGAAGCAAAAAGCCGAAATATTACTAAGAAGTTACGGATGTTGCACCAGAAGCAACCTAAAACGTTAAAGGAAGGCCTTCCGTGATAAAATCCATACTTGATAACGATCTTTACAAGTTCACCATGCAGATGGCTGTACTGGAACTATTCCCCAAAGCAGAAGCAGAATACCGTTTTACCAACCGGGGACCCCAGCGCTTTTCCGAAGAGTTTGTAGTAGAGCTCCGGAGAGTCATAGACGAAGAGATAACCGGATTAAGGCTGACAGAAGAAGAATATCATTGGCTTGGTGAATACTGTCCTTTTCTGAAACCCATGTATCTTGAATACCTCAAAAATTTTCGTTTCAGACCCGAGGAAGTAAAAGTCTGCCTCACAGGGGAAAAAGAACTTGACATACGGATAAAAGGGCCCTGGCACAGCACGATTCTGTGGGAGATTGTCCTTATGGCTGCGGTTTCCGAGCTCTATTTCACAACTATAGAGAAGGAGTGGAACGGGAACACGATAAGCCCGGGTACATCCGAATCCGTAATTGCAGCTTATGGAGACAAAATTCTGGAAATCGGAAAGGCTCTTGAGGAAAACGGCTGTCTTTTTTCTGAATTCGGGACCCGCAGGCGGAGAAGCTTTGAACTCCACGACCATGTGATGAAAAACCTCCTGCAGATAAAAACCCTCACAGGAACAAGCAATGTCTATTTTGCAAAGAAGTATGGTTTAAAACCTATAGGTACGGTAGGTCACGAATGGATAATGGGCACTTCTGCTCTTATAGGACTCAGGTACGCTAACCGCTTCGCTTTTGAAAATTGGGTGGAGGTCTACAAAGGAGACCTTGGAATTGCCCTTACGGATACATTCGGCTCTGAGGCTTTTTTTAAGGATATGGACCTGAAGCTGTCAAAAATCTACGACGGCTTCAGGCATGACAGCGGAGACCCTCTCATCTTTGTGGACAGGGTTATAGAGCATTACAGGAAAATGGGCATTGACCCCATGAAAAAGGTAATTGTTTTCAGCGACGCCCTCGACGCTGAAGCTGCAATCCGGCTTAAAAAGTACTGTCAGGGCAAAATAAACTGTAGTTTCGGAATAGGCACAAGCCTTACCAACAATTATGAGTTCTTCCGGGAAAGCCCTCCCCTGAATATGGTAATAAAACTCCACAGTGTAAACGGCATTCCGGTAGTGAAATTAAGTGACTCCTCCGAAAAAGAGACCGGAGAAAGGGATGCCCTCAGGGTTGCAAACTATATCGTTGGAAGAAAAGGGCTTGATGAATGACTTAAAGAAGAAGGAAAAAGAGAAGGAAAAGGAAGAGAAAAATACTGCAAAATAACTCACGGTGAAAAAGAAAAAATATTATTTTATATTTTTCCCAGCCCGCTTAAAGGAAAAAACTTAAAATCGGACAATTTCAGCTTTTGAAGACTTGAATCATTAATTAAATCGGAAGTTTTTTACTCATTTGTGGGACAGCGCAAGTTTTACCCCTATTACGGTAAAGATGCCTGCTTTCCCCCACTTGATGTACTTCCCGATTCCGGGCTTTTGTGTAATTTTATCGCCAATAGTTCCGGCAAAGACCGAGATTGCAGAAAAAATCAGCCAGGCCTGCACCAGGAACACTATTCCCAGGAATACCATCTGCATGGGGACACTGCCTGCTCCGGTATTTACAAACTGGGGAAGAAATGCAAGGAAGAAAAGGGCAACTTTAGGATTAAGGACATTCATGAAAATCCCGCGCCTGTAAAGGGCAAACGCATTATTTTCCCGGACAGGGGCAGAAGACACCAGCTGTTCACTCTCTTTTAAGGCATTCCAGGCAAGGTAAAGCAGGTAAGCTGCCCCGGCATATTTTACGATTTCGAAGGCAAGGGCAGATTTATACACAAGGGCGGAAATCCCGAATGCAGCTGCACTGGTATGGACAAGTATGCCTGTACACAAACCCGTTGCTGTTGCAATTCCTGCCATTTTTCCCTGTGAAATGCTCTGAGTGAGAACGAATAGAATGTCGGGCCCCGGAAGAAATGTAAGGGCTGCGGAGGCTGCAATGAAATAGAATAATTGAGATTGTTCTATCAAGCTTTCTCACATTTTCCTTTAAAAACTTACAAATATGCGTGGAATAAAAAATATGTCTAATATACAAAAAATTTTTAACCTACAAAAAGTAGGTCTAATCTCCAAGCAATTTTATTTAAATTTCTGCAACTCTTCAGGTAGTCTTGTAAAGACTGCCTGAAGAGTTATTTTTTCTATACATTTCATTTCAGTTGAAGGAAATGTATAGAATAAACATGCCCTCGCAGAAATTGCATTTTTCTTTCAATATACAGTTATCTCACTTTAATGATGAGAGCAGTTGCATGTGCCCGTAGTAGACAATTCTGATAGTATCCCATCGTTAAAGTTCTGAACTGCATCGGAAATCTTGCCCGCAGCTCCTGCAAACACCTTAATTTTATTTTCAGCCAGCGACATTAACGGTCTTCCGCCAATGCCCGAGACAAGTACGATCTCGACATTTTGAGATTTCAAGATTCTCGAAGGGGCAGCACAATTATGCTCGCCATCTATAGCCCTGTTGCTTATCGTCCTGATTCCAGTAATGGCTTGATCACGTACATCTACAATGGTAAAATATTCGCATGAGCCAAAATGGGCACATACATCAGACTCCAATCCAGAATCACTCATCGATGGTATAGCTATTGTTGTCACTTTTTTGCTTCCTTCATTAGTATTCCTGCTGCTTTCCCTTTTTTTAGGGCAACAGTAATCGTTTTCAATAAACCTCTTTCCCCTTCCATCGCCGCCGAGTCGGAAAATTAGATCGGAACCACAATTCGGACAGCTTGCGGGACGAGACTGATTGCACTTTGGTTCCCACACATGATCGCATTCTTTACAGAAAAAATCGACCTTGCATTCACCACTATTAACGTATTCTCCTCCAGAAATCTCGATTGCCTTTCCGTTGACAAGAGCATCAGCCACCTTCTGTCGTGCCTTTTGGAGGTCGCTCCAGAAAGTTTTCCGGGATACTCCCATTCTGTCAGCAGCCTCGCTCTGCTCTACCTGGAGAAGATCACAGAGACGAATAGCCTCAAGCTCTTCTATGGATAGGTTGGCGATTTCCAGATGGCAAAGAGGGATTTCTCTGGGTTTGTAATAGGTGGCCTTTGGAAAGCAAGATACCCTGCGTTTAACTCTATTGACCATCAAATTACACTTATGCGACACGTAATAAATATCTATCGATCAATATATTTCACTTAAAGCGTTTAAAGTATACCTTAACATCGTCATTAAGGATTAGAGTAAACACAAAATACCATAATAAAGCCAAAAGTATCTACTCAGCTGGAATGCCATCAAACCAGGAATCCAAAAGTTTGAGACGATTAAAGTTACCAAAAAATCCCCGCATATAGCGGCCATAAGTGTTTTGCTGGGAACAGAAATCGACCTTTCATTCACCACTATTAACGTATTCTCCTCCAGATATCTCGATCGCTTTTCCGTTGACAAGAGCATCAGCCACCTTCGGTCTTGCCTTTTTGAGGTCGTTCCGAAAAGTTTTCCGGGATACTTCCATTCTGTCAGCAGCCTCGCTCTGCTCTACCTGGAGAAGGTCGCAAAGACGAATAGCCTCAAGCTCTTCCAGGGACACGGCAATAATTACGTGAACGCTTAGCGGAATTTCACTGAGTTCGTAATAAGTAACTTTTGGGATTCTTGATACTCCGCTTAACTCAATCGACTGTCAAAATACTCAAAAGAGATGTTGTATAAATAACTAATGCTACAACAATTTAACTATTGATAAAATTAATAAGCTCCGAAGCCATTTTTATGATTCGGCATTTTAAGTACAAAATCGATAGCAACAAACTCATAACTGTATAAAAGGGGATTATAAATATGACATTTACTTAATAGTTTTGTACCCTATGTCCGTTAGTCCTGTGGCTATTTTCTGCCTTTTACACCTGATTTAACGTAAAAGTTCTGCCAATCACTGGTACTTTCGTTTTATCCCTTATTCGAATAATTTCATGTTCATTTCTTATGAAAAAGGAGTAGATGATGCCGTTTTTCATGCTTTATTAGGAGTCAACGACTCGTAAGAGTTTAAATAGGATTTATACAACGGATTTATTTATTTTTATAATTAATCCGAACAGAAATGAAAACTATTTATAGTACGTCGCTTATGTGTAATTTAGGAGTCTAACCGAAAAGTGCTGTGACCTACTGTAACTTCTACAATCAGCGATCACAAATGAACGGATTCCGGATAATGAACACTAATTGTCCAATTGTAAATTTTACAACATGCATAGAACTTTTCGGATAGTCTCTAATATCTCTTTTATTATTCTGAGATCACAACTTTTACCAATACAGGACTTACCCACTTTATTATTCTGAGATTACAACTTTTACCAATACAGGACTTACCCACTTGAGGTCTAAAACAAAAGCGTTGAACCCCCAACTCTCTGAAAATTCAAGTTTTAACTGTTTAATTTACTGTACTTGATTTTGTATTGTAAGTGTGTAAATTCTAAAACGTTAAAAACGATCTACTAAAAATGTCATTTAAATAGCTGGAACTTTCAAGCAGACGTCAATATAAATTGCACAGTCAGTCTCAGTATGTTAAATATCGTAAATACAATCCTCTGATAAAGTGGCTTTAAGCGTATTTAGGAGGTAAAGCTAAAATGAGCAAATTAACTACCGAGAGTTTTTCTATAGAAGATCTTGAATCCGTCCAGATCACTATCAATAATATTGTAGGGGCAGCAAAAGAGGCTGCGGAAAAATAGTAAAGTAGCTCGTTAAAGCAGGCCCCACACTTTTCCCAGGACTTTAGGATGTCGTTCCAGAACGTTTTATGGGACACCCTATTCTGTCAGCAGCCTCATTCTGCTCTACCTGGAGAAGGTCGCAAAGACGAATGCCTCCTCTTCTAAGGACACGTTAATAATTACGAGAACATTTAGTGGAATTTCACTGAGTTCGTAATAAGTAACTTTTGGGATTCTTGATACTCCGCTTAACTCAATCGACTGTCAAAATACACAAAAGAGAGGTAGTATAAATAACTAATGCTACAACAATTTAACTATTGATAAAATTAAAAAGCTCTGAAGCCATTTTTAGGATTCGGCATTTTAAGTACAAAACCGGTAGCAATAACCCCATAACTGTGTAAAATGTGAGTATGACTATGACGTTTACTTAATAGTTTTGTATCATATGTCTGTTAGTCATGTGGCTATTTTCTGCCTTTTACACCTGATTTAACGTAAAAGTTCTGCTACTCACTGGTACTTTCGTTTTGCATCTTATTCGAATAATTTCATATTCTTTTCTTAGGAAAAATGAGTAGATGATGCCGTTTTTCATGCGTCACCACGAGTAAACGACTCGTAAGAGTTTAGATTGGATATATATAATATAATTTTTTTATTTTTATATTTAAACCGAACAGAAATGGAAATTATTTATAATACGTCGCTAATGTGTAATTTAGGAGTATATCCAAAAAGTGCTGTGACCTACTGTAACTTCTACAATCGACAAATCACAAAAGAACGGATTCCGGATAATGAACACTAATTGTCCAATTGTAAATTTTACAACATGCATAGAACTTTTCGGATAGTCTCTAAGATCTCTTTTATTTTTATGAGATCACAATATTTACGAATATAGGACTTACCCACTTGATGTCTAAAATAAAAGCAGTGAACTCCCAACTCTTTAACAATTCAAGTTTTAACTGCTTAATATACTGTACTTGATTTTGTATTTTAAGTGTGTAATTTCTATAAAAAGTGAAAAACGATCTCTAAAAAAGTCATTTAAATAGCTGGAACTTTCAAGAATCGTCGGACGAAGTGACTTTAAGCGTATTTAGGAGGTAAAGCTAAAATGAGCAAATTAACTACTGGGAGTTTTTCTATAGAAGATCTTGAATCCGTTCAGATCACTATCAATAATATTGTAGGGGCAGCAAAGGAGGCTGCGGAAGAAAAAGCAAAAGAATTAGGTCCGATGGGACCTACTAATCTGGCCAGCATAGCATCCTACAGAAGCTGGAACTTGCTTCTCCTTAACCGCTACGAGCCTGTTTTAACCCCCATGTGTGACCAGTGCTGTTACTGTACCTATGGACCTTGTGACCTTTCCGGAAACAAAAGAGGAGCCTGTGGTATTGACATGGCTGGCCAGACAGGAAGGGAATTCTTCCTCCGTGTAATTACAGGTACTGCATGCCATGCTGCCCACGGACGCCACCTGCTTGACCATGTGATCGAGATCTTTGGTGAAGATCTTCCACTCAACCTTGGAGAATCAAATGTCCTGACCCCTAACGTCACAATCTGCACAGGACTCAGCCCAAAGACCCTCGGAGAATGCAGAGCTCCAATGGAGTATGTTGAAGAACAGCTCACCCAGCTCCTTGCAACCATCCACGCAGGTCAGGAAAGCGCAGAAATTGACTACGACTCAAAGTCCCTATTCAGTGGTAGCCTGGACCACGTCGGCATGGAAATTTCTGATATTGCCCAGATCTCGGCATATGATTTCCCGAAAGCTGATCCGGAAGCCCCTCTCATTGAAATCGGAATGGGAACCCTTGACCAGTCCAAGCCAATCATTGTTGTCATCGGGCACAACGTAGCCGGTGTAACCTACATCATGGACTACATGGAGGACAATAACCTCACCGACAAGATGGAAATTGCAGGGCTTTGCTGTACCGCATTCGACATGAGCAGGTACAAAGAAGCCGATAGGAGACTCCCATACGCCAAAATCATAGGGTCCCTGGCTAAAGAACTGAAGGTTATCCGTTCCGGAATGCCTGATGTCATTGTTGTCGACGAACAGTGCGTCCGCGGTGATGTCCTGTCAGAATCCCAGAAGCTCAGGATCCCTGTTATCGCTTCCAACGAAAAGATCATGATGGGCCTGCCGGACCGCACAGATGCAGATGTGGATTCAATAGTTGAGGAACTCAAGTCAGGGGCAATACCTGGTTGTGTAATGCTGGACTATGAAAAGCTCGGAGAACTCGTCCCGAAGCTTGCCGAAGTAATGGCCCCAATCCGCGATGCAGAAGGTATCACAGCAATCCCGACTGACGAAGAGTTCAAAGTATACATTGACAAGTGTGCCAAGTGCGGAGAATGCCTGCTGGCATGTCCGGAAGAGCTCGACATCCCAGAAGCTTTTGAATATGCATCCAAGGGGAGCTACGAGTACCTTGAAGCCCTCCATGATATCTGTATCGGGTGCCGCCGCTGCGAACAGGTCTGTAAGAAGGAAATCCCAATCCTGAACGTAATTGAGAAAGCTGCACAGAAGGCTATCAGCGAAGAGAAAGGATGGGTCAGAGCCGGCAGAGGACAGGTAAGTGACGCCGAGATCAGGAAAGAAGGCCTGAACCTCGTTATGGGGACTACCCCAGGCATCATCGCAATCATCGGATGTCCGAACTACCCAAGCGGTACCAAAGATGTTTACCTCATCGCCGAAGAGTTCCTGAAGAGAAACTACCTCCTGGCCGTTACCGGATGTTCCGCAATGGACATTGGTATGTTCAAGGACGAAGAAGGCAAGACCCTTTACGAAAGGTATCCGGGTACATTCGCAGGTGGCGGACTGCTTAACAATGGTTCCTGTGTGTCCAACGCACACATCACTGGAGCCGCTGAGAAAGTTGCCGGAATCTTTGCCCAGAGGACCATGGCAGGAAACCTGGCAGAAATTGCAGACTACACTCTCAACCGTGTAGGCGCATGCGGACTTGCCTGGGGTGCATACTCTCAGAAAGCAGCCTCAATCGGTACCGGATGTAATATCTATGGTATCCCGGCAGTGCTCGGCCCACACAGTTCCAAGTACAGGAGAGCCCTGATTGCCAAGAACTATGATGAGTCCAAGTGGAAAGTCTATGACGCCAGAGATGGCTCAGAGATGAACATCCCACCAGCACCGGAATTCCTGTTGACAACCGCAGAGACCTGGCAGGAAGCAATCCCCATGATGGCAAAAGCCTGCATCCGCCCGTCCGACAACAACATGGGCAGATCTATAAAGCTGACCCACTGGATGGAGCTTTCCTTGAAGTACCTCGGAGTAGAACCGGAAGACTGGTGGAAGTTCGTTAGAAACGAAGCCGACCTCCCACTTGCCAAGCGTGAATCACTCCTCAAGAGGCTTGAAGCAGAGCATGGCTGGGAAATTGACTGGAAGAGGAAGAAAATTATCTCCGGTCCGAAGATTAAGTTCGATGTCTCAGCACAGCCAACGAACCTCAAGAGACTTTGCAAGGAGGCCTGAAAATGGTAGACACTACCAAAAACACCAAGCTTTTTACCAGTTACGGAGTGACAACTTCCAAAGCGACCACCCCTGAGGTAGCAGCCAAGTTGATTTCAAAGGCAAAGAGGCCACTCATTGTGGTTGGGACAAAGATCCTTGATCCGGAACTCCTGGCCAGGGTAGTGAAGATTTCACAGAAAACAAAAATTCCTATTGCAGCTACCGGAAGCTCTATGCCCGGCTTTGTTGACAAGGATGTTGATGCAAAGTACATCAACCTTCACCAGCTAGGCTTTTATGTAACAGACCAAAACTGGCCCGGGCTTGACGGCAATGGGACTTATGACACACTCATCGTCCTTGGGCACATCAAATATTACCTCAATCAGGTACTGTCCGGGACTAAAAACTTCAGTAGTATAAAGGCAATCGCAATTGACAGGAACTACATCCAGAACGCAACAATGTCCTTCGGAAACCTGAGTAAGGCAGACCACTATGCTGCCCTGGATGAACTTATTGATGCATTATAATTCTATTTAGGAGGCGAAAACACAATGGCAGAATTCCCATTTGACATTTCCCCAATGTATGAAGGAGAAAGAGTAAGAAAAGAAGGAATGTTTGTAGAGCTTGGTGGCCCGAAGTCCGTCGGTCTGGAACTTGTCCGTGCGGCAGATATGGATTCAATCGTGGATGACAAAGTAACAATTGTCGGTCCTGACCTTAAGCAGCTCGAAGAAGGGAAGACATACCCCTGGGCAATGGTCTTTAACATTGGTGGAGAACTTGTCGAGCCTGATCTCGAATCAGTCGTAGAAAGGCGTGTTCACGACTTCATCAACTACTGCCAGGGCATCATGCACCTGAACCAGAGGTACGATGTCTGGATGAGAGTTTCCAAGGACACAGCTGCAAAGATGGACTCCTTCGACTCCTTCGGAAAAGCTGTAATGATGCTCTTCAAGAGTGAACTGCCCTTCATCGAGAAGATGCAGGTTACCTTCTACACCGATGAAGAAGAGGTTAAGAAGCAGCTCGAAGCCGCAAAGGATATCTTCAAGGCAAGAGACGCAAGGACAAAAGACCTGCACGATGAAGATGTGGATGTCTTCTACGGATGCACACTCTGCCAGTCCTTTGCTCCGACCAACGTCTGCGTAGTCTCTCCTGACAGGGTTTCCCTCTGTGGTGCAATCAACTGGTTCGACGGCCGTGCAGCAGCAAAGGTAGACCCCGAAGGCCCCCAGTTTGAAATCGCCAAGGGTGAACTTCTTGATGCCAATATGGGCGAATACTCCGGTGTGAACGACATTGCCAAGAAACTCTCCGCCGGCGAATTCGACAAGATCAAACTCCACTCCTTCTTTGACTCCCCGCACACATCCTGCGGCTGCTTTGAAGTAGTCGGGTTCTACATCCCTGAAGTCGACGGTATTGGCTGGGTTAACAGAGAGTACCAGGGAATGGCCCCGAACGGTATCGGATTCTCCACAATGGCCGGTCAGACCGGTGGCGGAAAGCAGATCGTAGGTTTCCTCGGTATCGGTATCAACTACTTTTATTCCCCGAAGTTCATCCAGGCTGACGGCGGCTGGAACAGAGTAGTGTGGCTCCCCTCGATGCTTAAGGAGAAGATTGACGAAACCATCCCTGCAGACCTCAAAGACAAGATCGCAACCGAGAAAGACGCAACTGACATCCAGTCCCTGAAGGCCTTCCTCGAAGAGAAGAAACACCCGATAGTTGCCACCTGGGCAGCAGCTGAAGAAGAGGAAGAAGAAGAAGAGGAAGAAGAAGAGGAAGTAGCTGTTGCAGCCGCTCCAATGATGATGCCTGCAGCCGGCTTCCAGATGCCTGCAATGCCAATGATGTCCGGCGGTTCAGGTAGCGGAATAAAGCTGACCTTCAAGAACGCAAAGATCACCATTGACAGGATGATCATCAGCGAGAAGAAGGAAAAGAAATAACTGAGTGACGACAGGCTATTGCCTAAAACAGAAAAACAATCCAAAAGGGGTATGCTGTGACAAAAGTAATTGCAATAACGGGAAAAGGTGGGACTGGTAAAACAGCGGTAGCGGCTCTTCTGATCCGCTACCTTTCCAAAAACGGGAAGTTTACACTGGCAGTTGATGCAGACGCAGACACTAACCTGCCAGAGACCCTTGGCTGTGAGAACGTAAAAACCGTAGGGGACGCAAAGGAGTCCTTGCAGGCTGAAATCAAAAAACCAAGGCCTGACAACCCCGATATGAACAAGGAATCGGTACTCAAAAGTAAAGTATATGAGATCATTGAAGAAATGCCGGGATATGACCTGCTGGTAATGGGCAGGCCCGAAGGGACAGGCTGCTACTGTTACGTAAACAACCTCCTCCGTGGCATCATGGACAAACTGATCGTGAATTATGATGTAGTTGTCATTGATGCGGAAGCCGGGCTTGAGCATTTCAGCCGGAAAATAATCCGGGACATTGATGATCTTATTGTTGTAACTGACGCCTCACGCAGGGGATTCAGGACGGCCGAAAGGATTCGTGAACTTGTGAGTGAACTGGATTCAAATGTTGGCAAAATTCACGTTATTGCAAACAAAGTTACAGATGCAAACCGCGAAGAGCTCGTGAAACTGGCCGGGGATCTGAAACTTAACCTGATTGGGGTGATACCTCTAGACCCGAAAATCGAGGAAATGGACATAAAAGGTATACCTCTCTTTGAAATCCCGGATGATTCGGTTGCTGCAGTAGAAGTCGAAAAAATAGTACAAAGACTGGGGTTCTGACCCCGGTTTCCTTTTGAACCTGTGGATTATGCAGAAAACCGTACCGGAAAAAGAGAACAGGAACCAATGGCCGGTTTAAGAGCTTGAAACGGCATTTAGAATCATCAGAATAACGGAGCAGGAGTCATTCCTGCC